>JBEIIN010000139.1:0-4304 GCA_040380795.1 Sediminibacterium sp.
ATTAATAGTGAGCCTTTATGGAACAAGGCTGCCGCTGAAATTTTTAGGCAGTATGGTATTATTCTTACAGAGGAGCAATATGCGATCACTACCGGCCTTCGCTCTAAAGAATTTGTAACACACTGGTTACTACAACATAAAATACCTTCTACTGAATTTGATAGAGTTGAAGAAAAAATTGTGAACCTTGCTTTAAGCTTAATTGATAAAGATGCCACTTTAATGCCAGGCGTAGAACATATATTTCAATTTTTCTTAAAAAGAGATTTTAAAATAGGTTTAGCTACTTCTTCTCCTGTTGAATTAATAGAATGGGTAAAAGACAAATTAGGTATAAGAAGTTTTATTCATGCAAGCTCTTCGGCACAAAATCTTCCTTATGCCAAACCTCATCCTCAAGTATACTTAGATTGTGCAGCAGCCATGCATGTCTCTCCTTTAGCTTGTATATGTTTTGAAGACTCTGTATATGGAATGACAGCAGCAAAAGCTGCAAGAATGACTTGCGTAGTGGTTCCATCAGCAGAACATAGTAAGCTACCTCATTGGGGCCTAGCCGATTTAAAATTAAGTTCCTTACAAAATTTTGGTGATTTGCATTTTAATATGCTCAATCACTAAATTCAATTAAATTGCAGGTAACCATGGAACTAGCAAAAAAAGTAATAGCAAAAGAACTGGAGCTCTTTGAAGAACATTTCAAGGAAGCCGTAAAAAGCAGAGTGTCCTTGCTAGACCGCATCATGCAATATATTGTAAAGCGAAAAGGGAAGCAGATGCGTCCTATGTTTGTTTTACTGTCCGCTAAATTACATGGGGAAATAAACGATGCCTCTTATAGAGCCGCTTCCTTAGTTGAATTATTACATACTGCCACACTGGTGCACGATGATGTAGTAGATGATGCTACAGAAAGAAGAGGCATGTTTTCCATCAATGCATTATGGAAAAATAAAATTGCCGTTTTAGTAGGCGACTATTTATTATCTAAGGGTTTATTATTATCTCTTGAAAACAAGGATTTTACCATACTCACTATTTTATCAAATGCTGTAAAGAAAATGAGTGAGGGAGAATTACTACAAATGGAAAAAACAAGAAACCTAAATTTTGACGAATCGGTTTATTATGAAATTATAAATGGAAAGACAGCCTCTTTATTAGCATCAAGCTGTGCTGCAGGAACAAGCTCGGTTATAGAGAATGATGAGACTATTCAAAAAATGCGCGAGTTTGGCGAAAATGTAGGTATGGCTTTTCAAATTAAAGACGACTTGTTTGATTATGGTGAAGCCAAAATTGGCAAGCCTACAGGTAATGATATCAAAGAAAAAAAATTAACGCTACCTCTAATTCATATATTACAAAAAGTAAGCCCGTCTTTAAAAAAAGACATTATTTATATTGTTAAAAACAACAATAACGATAAAGCCAAAGTAAAATTTGTTATTGATCATGTTGTTTCATACGGAGGCATTGATTATGCAGAAAAAAAGATGAACGAATACAGAGACAAGGCCTTACTAATCTTAAACTCTTTTCCTACTAGCCCTGCTAGAGAAGCTTTAGAGGAACTAGTAAGATATACAACCGACAGAAAATTTTAATGGATAAAAGATGGAATATACTTGCAGCCGATACTGCAACCGTGCAGACCTTGCAAGATTCTTTAAAGATCCATCCTATTTTATGTGAACTATTAGTACAAAGAGGTATTGACAGTTTTGATGCAGCAAAAAAATTCTTCCGCCCTCAATTAGAACATTTACACGACCCTTGGTTAATGAAGGATATGGGCAAAGCCGTAGATAGAATTGAAAAGGCGGTGGTGAATGCAGAATCTATTTTAGTTTTTGGCGACTATGATGTTGACGGAACTACTTCTGTAGCCACCTTATACCAGTTTTTGATTAAACTTACCCCTCAGGTTGATTATTATATACCCCACAGATACAAAGAAGGCTATGGAGTATCTAAAATTGGAATTGATTATGCCAAACAAACCGGCATTCAATTAATAATTTCGGTTGACTGTGGTATTAAGTCCATTGAACTTGTTGAATACGCAAAAGAATTAGGCATTGATTTTATTATTTGCGATCACCACTTACCCGATGCTATTTTACCACCCGCAATTGCCATATTGAATCCAAAACAAATAGATTGTCATTATCCTTTCAAAGAATTATGTGGCTGTGGTGTGGTTTTAAAATTAATTACTGCCTTAGCAGATAAGTATAAACTACCTGCTGAATCGTATTTAGAATATTTAGACTTAGTAGCCACCGCCATTGCTGCTGATATAGTGCCTATTGTAGATGAAAACAGAACCTTGGCTTATTTTGGATTGCAACAAGTGAATGAATCGCCCTGCCCTGGCTTACTAGCCTTAATGGAATTAGCCAAGCAAACTACGCCTATGCGCATTACGAATTTAGTATTTGCAGTAGCGCCTAGAATTAATGCAGCAGGCAGAATGGACGATGCTAAAAAAGCGGTGCAATTATTTATAGAAAAAGATTATTCAAAAGCCTTGGCTATTGGTTCATTATTACAACAAGATAATTTAGATAGAAGAGAAGCCGATACTACTATTACTGAAGAAGCCTTAGCAGAAATTGAATTAGACCCTAATCATGCTAATAAAAAATCATCGGTGGTATTCCAGTCCCATTGGCATAAAGGTGTGGTGGGTATTGTGGCAAGCAGGCTTATTGAAAGACATTATAAACCCACTATTGTACTTACACAAAGTGGAGAAGTGGTAACAGGAAGTGCAAGAAGTGTGGTGGGCTTTAATTTATACGAAGCCCTGCATGCTTGCAGAGCACACTTAATTGGATATGGCGGACATTTTGCTGCAGCGGGTATGACAATGGCTTTAGAAAACTTAGAAGCTTTTAAAGAAGCATTTGAAAAAGCGGTCGCAGAAAGAATTACACCCGCACAGCTTATTCCTGAAATTATTATTAATGCTGTTATTCCTATTGATAGTATTAATATGAATTTTTATCAAATTATTTCGCAGATGGAACCTTTTGGTCCAGATAATATGCGCCCTTTATTCTTAGCTAAAAATGTGTACGATACGGGTTATAGTAAACTAGCCAAGGAAGCACATATAAGTTTTAATATTACGCAGGGCAATCAAATACTAAAAGGTATTGGATACAATATGGCGCAGCATATTGGTATCGTTAAATCGGGTAAACCTTTTGATGTAGTGTTTCAATTACAACTCAATGAATGGCAGGGAACACAAACAGTACAAATGCAAGTACTCGACTTGAAAGAAAGCGGTTCTTACAATAACTAAAAAAAATATACTCATAAAAAAAGGCGTTCAAAATTGAACGCCTTTTTTGTTATATCAATGTTTGATTATTTTAATAAATCAACACTTCTATTTATAAAGTTAGTTAACTCAGCGCCTTTTAATAAACCTTGAGAAAGCAAGGCCAAGTCTGCTAAGTTGCGGGCTTGCTTTTGTTGCTTTTCTACATCGGGCTCATTTAATAAAGCTTGGAATATAGAGTGATTACCATTTATAGTTAAATGCACTTCATCGGGCATTTGCGCATAAAAAGCAGTCATTCCTCCACCGCCCATGCTCGCCATATCTTTCATACGACGCATAAATTCAGGACGTGTTGCAATGACCGGTGCAGCGTCTTGGCTAAGGCCTTTCACTTCAACGGTAATAGTCGTTTCAGGTATTTGAAATTCAAATAATTTTTTAGCTTGTTCTACTTCGTCTTTAGATAAAACAGAATCAACATTTTCTTGTTTGTCAATTAAATTATCTACAACATCGGCATCTACTCTTACAAACTGAACGCCTTCCCATTTCATTTCTACATTATTAATAAAGGCAGCGTCCACCATGGTCTCTAACTTAATCACTTTATAGCCCTTACCCACTGCTGCTTGTATAAACGCATCTTGACCTACTGGGTTGGTAGTATATAACAATACTTGTTTGCCGTCTTTATTTTTCTGATTCGACTCGGTTGCTTTTTTATATTCATCCAATGTATAGAAAGTGCCTGCAGCAGCTGCGTCTTCTAAGATTAAAAACTTATTAGCTTTATCTAAGAACTTGTCGTCGGTAATCATACCATATTTAACGAATAAGCCTAGGCTCTCCCACTTTTCTTCAAAAGACTTTCTATCGGAATTAAATATTTCTTCTAATTTATCGGCTACTTTTTTAGTAATGTGTGCATTAATTTTTTTCACATTCGGGTCGCCTTGTAAATAACTACGACTTACGTTGAGTGGAATGTCTGGGCTATCAATAACAC
>JBEIIN010000140.1:0-4263 GCA_040380795.1 Sediminibacterium sp.
GAGTGATACTTGCGATACTTATTGGCTATGTATTTTTTAAGTAATTACCTACCCTGGCTCATTTTCATGACTTCCTTCCACTCTTTATCTGTAACAGGTTGTACCGATAATCGCCCTAATCTAACCAAGGCCATATTGGCTAAATTGGTATTGGCTTTTACGTCAGCTAATTTCACAGGATGTTTTAGTTTTTCATGAGGCGCAAAGTCAACGGCCAACCAAGCGGTTTCTTCTGTGGTAGGGTCTTGGTAAGATTCTTTAACCACTTTTGCAATACCTACAATTTCCATGCCTTCATTGCTATGGTACCAAAAAGCAAGGTCGCCTTTTTTCATGGATCTTAAATTATTACGGGCGCCATAATTTCTTACACCATCCCAAAATGTTTTTTTGTCTTTAACAAACTGATCCCAAGAATATTTAAAGGGTTCTGATTTAATTAACCAATAGGCCATAGTAAAACAAATTTGAAAAGTATAGTAAATGAAAATTTAAGTAAGCTAATAATATAATTAAGGTATTAATACCCACTTGCTAGTACATCAGCTAAATGTAGTATTTGCACATTATTGCCATTGAATTTCATACGGCCATCTAAATGCATTAAACAACTAGAATCGGTGCTAATTAAATATTCGGCTTTAGTATTAATTATATTTTCAATTTTTTGATCGGCCATAGATACACTAATGGTATCATACTTCACTGCAAAGCTTCCTCCAAAACCACAACAGGTTTCCACTTCATTCATTTCCACTAATTCTAAACCAGCCACTTTCGATAATAGTTGTCTTGGTTCTTGTTTAATATGACATTCTCTTAAACCCGCACAGCTATCATGATAGGTAGCCTTGCCTTCAAACTTAGCACCGAGGTCGGTAACATTTAAAATTTTAACCAAGAATTCAGAAAGCTCAAACATTCTGTTGGTTACTTTTTTAGCTGGACTTTGAAAGGCATTATTCTCGAAAATTTTTCCAAAATTATTTCTTACAAATCCTGTACAGCTTGCACTAGGGCTTACAATATAATCGGCACCATCAAAATCCTGCACAAATTTCGTACATACATCTTTAGACTCGCTCCAAAAACCAGCATTGAAGGCTGGTTGCCCACAACAAGTTTGTTGTTCATTGTATTTAACCTTACAACCTGCTTTTTCTAATACTTTAATAGTATTATAAGCAGCTTGTGGATACAATTGATCCATAAAACATGGAATAAATAGCTGTACTGTCATGTATCAAAAATAAGAATACTTAGCTAATAATTATGTTAAAATAAAAAGGCATTCTCCACATTTGGTGGAGAATGCCTTTAAAAGCTTATGGGTAATAAATTAAGGCTGAACCTTTAATCTATTAATATACTTATCGGCCTGGAAGCCCTTTTCTGTTTTAGGATATTTAGTCTTAATAGTCGTATAAATTTCAATAGCGTCATCTACCTTGCCATTCATTTCTAATAAAGAAGCCGCACGGTATAAATATTCAGCAGAAATACCTTCATCTTCTGGAAAATGACCACCTGCTTTTTTATAGTACTCTATTGCCTCCTCATTGTTTTTTAAATCGGCATAAGCATCTCCAATGGTTCCATAAGCAATAGCTTGTACTTGTTTAGCAGAAGTAGAGAAGTCCTTTAAATATTCGATAGACTTTTTATAGTCATTTAAACGGTAATAACTAATGCCTGCATAGTAATTAGCTAAATTAGCTGCCTTCGTACCGCTATATTCTTTAATAACATACAATACGCCTTTGTTGGTGCCATCTCCGTTGAGTACATAATTAGAGGAGTCTAATCCAAAATACTTTTCTGCTGTAAACATAGTATCTGCAGCTTTGGCTTCTCTTGGATTTTGGTATAATTCTGTGTAACCAAAATAAGCTAATACCACTGCTACTAAAATAGTAACTGTATAGGTTAAGGTTTTTTGATTTTTCTTTACAAAATCTACAAAGGGGTGTTTTTCTTGGTGTAAATCGCTCATATATATTTGTTATAATTAGTCAACAATAAAAGGGTAAGATGAATCAATGTATACATCTTTCAATAATTCACTATCATCAGGCCATGGACTTTCTTCTGCAAATTTTACGGAAGCTTCCACAATACCAGCTATTTTTTCATCAATCGCATTAAGTTCTTCAATAGTGGCAAATTTATTTTCAAGAATGGTACTATGTACTTTCGTAATAGGATCTTGATTTTTATAATCTTCTACTTCATCCTTAGAACGGTATTTTTGAGGATCCGATACAGAGTGTCCTCTATAACGATAGGTTTTCATTTCTAATAAAGTAGGGCCTTCACCATCACGAGCTCTTTTCACAGCTCTCGCTACACCTTCATGAACGGCTTCTGCTGTCATGCCATCTATTTTGTCAGAAGGCATTTCATAAGCATCTGCTAATTTATAAATATCAATCACATTACTTGTTCTTTCAATAGAAGTACCCATTGCGTAGTTGTTATTCTCACAAATAAATACCACTGGTAATTTCCAAAGCATGGCTAAATTAAATACCTCGTGCAACATACCTTGTCTTGCGGCACCATCTCCAAAATAACATAAAACCACATTTTTTGAACCACGGTACTGTTCTGCAAAAGCTAAACCCGCACCTGTTCCAATTTGAGCACCCACAATGCCATGACCTCCAAAGAAATTATGTTCCTTACTAAATAAGTGCATACTGCCCCCTTTGCCTTTAGAGCATCCTGTAGCCTTTCCGTATAATTCAGCCATAGCCGAATTAGGACTCATTCCTTTCGCCAAGGCTAAACCATGGTCACGGTATCCAGTAATAAAGGGATCTTCTTGATTAGTAGCTGTCATACAGCCAGCTGCAATGGCTTCCTGTCCATTATAAACGTGGAAGAAGCCTCTTATTTTTCCAGCCATTTTATACATCTCTTCCGCTTTGGATTCAAACTGACGTATTAACTGCATGAGTTCGTACCAATATAGATAAGTTTCTTTAGAAAATTTTTGGGCCACAGTCCTTTAATTTTGAGCAGCAAATATACTGTTTTCTACCATAAAATAGAGCAAAAAACAGTGCTTTAGGCTTCTTTTAAAAATGGATAAGTATAGTCGGTAGGAGGGTTAAAGGTCTCTTTAATTGTTCTTGCGCTTAACCATCTGTATAAATTCAACATAGATCCTGCTTTGTCATTGGTTCCAGAAGCTCTGGCGCCCCCAAAAGGCTGTTGTCCAACAACGGCTCCTGTAGGCTTATCGTTGATATAAAAATTACCCGCTGCATGTCTTAGTAATTTAGTGGCTAGTTCTATCGCTGATCGGTCTTGTGCAATAATGGCGCCGGTTAATGCATATTTAGAAGTGCTATCCAAAAGCTTTAAGGTTTTTTCATATTCAGCCGCTGGGTAAGTATAAATGGTAAGTACTGGTCCAAAAATTTCTTCACACATAGTTGTGTATTTTGGATCGGTGGTTTCAATCACAGTAGGTTCAATAAAATAACCTAGTTTCTTATTATAATTTCCGCCTACTAAAATTTTAGCTTTCTTATCTTTTTTTACTTGATCAATATATTTTGAAATATTATCAAAAGACTTTTCATCAATGACTGCATTCACAAAATTAGAAAAGTTTTCAACCGTTCCCATTTTCATCGTCTTAATGGCCTTCACTAATTTTTCTTTAATGGCTGGAGCAATATTACTTGGAAGATAAGCACGAGAAGCAGCAGAACATTTTTGTCCTTGGTATTCAAATGCACCACGCGCAAGAGCTGTAACCACAGTCTCTACATCGGCAGTTTCATGTACCATTACAAAATCTTTACCTCCTGTTTCACCTACAATTCTTGGATAAGTTTTATACTTTGAAATATTCTCTCCAATTTGTTTCCACATATAATTAAACACCCCTGTACTTCCTGTAAAGTGAACACCCGCAAAATCGGGATGCGCAAAACAAGTAGCACCCATGGTAGGGCCATCTACATATACTATATTAATAACACCATCTGGAAGGCCTGCTTCTTTCATAATGCGCATAAATAATTGAGCAGAATAAATTTGTGTATTGGCTGGTTTCCAAACAACTACATTACCGCACATTGCTGCAGAGGCTGGAAGGTTACCACCAATAGCCGTGAAATTAAATGGAGTAATAGCTAGTACAAAACCTTCTAGTCCTCGGTATTCCATTCTATTATGAATACCTGGTGAAGAGATAGGTTGTTGTTGATATATCTCTGATAAAAAATGAACATTGAATCTTAAAAAATC
>JBEIIN010000141.1:0-4199 GCA_040380795.1 Sediminibacterium sp.
CAACAAGCAGAGGAATATATTCATGAGTATTGCTTAGACTTAGAAATAACCGATTATAAAATCATGAACACACTAACCCCAATGAGCAAAAGAACGGCAGAAGATATTTATCTGGAGTATGTAAACGATTGGCTAACCATAGATGCAATGGCTGAAAACTACGGAATAGAGCCACAGAAATTAGCTGAATTAATAACCTCAGTTAAATATACAATGGATGAAGAATAATTTTAATGAAAAAGTAATTGTATTCATTCACGCTATAATTACAGTAATAGGAGTAGCATATCTTATATCATTAATTTGTAAATTAGTATATTATTATTTAAAAAAATGACATGGAAAATTTTTTTGGAAATATGAGCGATAAGCTAAAAGCAGTACGTGAATTATCAAAAATAGGTATAGACCACGAGCAAGCACTTGACATAGTGTTTGAAAGCATTCACGAGAATGAAAGGATGCAATTTTATCAAGAAGTATTTAAAGTAGCTTTTATGTATGGACAGTTGCATGAAAGAAATAAAAATTCATCCAGCTATCAAGAAACAGATGCACAAGCATTGGCTGAATGTATTAAAGAATGTACCAATATAATCAAGCATTAAAATGGAAAATAACCAAATAGCAACGGTAATCATCTTATTGATTTTATCGGGCTTCGCAACATTTTTATATCTGATGAAAAATTCAGCTATTTATCCTGAAGATTTATTGAAAATGGATGAAGATGAAGAGTTTTTAAAGAACTTTTTAATAGGTACAGTAGCACTAATAATCATCATATTTATATGCTTTACACTCATTCTAAACAATTATATTAACATAGTATTTTGATTTTAATTAAATACTATTATCTTTGAACCCTGAAACACACTAAACCACTAAAAAATGAAAGCTACCTACAAGGTTAAACTAACCCCACACCCTATTATTATTAGGGTACAAGATGACCACGAAGAAATAATCTTTGATAAGAAACACCTTAAAATCAGTAAAGCAGAAAAGATATGCGATGACCTGAATAAAGGAATTGCAATTAATTGGGACAACTTAAACTAAAAAAAAATGGAAAACAACGAGAAACTAAAAGAGCAAATCTTAACAGACATTAAACGATTGGATTGGGATATTCAATATCATGAAACCAAATTGTCTGAATTTAAAATCAAGATGCAAATTGCAGAATATGCCCTAAAGCAGTTAATAGCTGATAGTTATGCAGAGTAGCTGGCAGAACCTTAATTACATTGCCAAGTATGGTAGTGTAAGGCAACCACCTAAAAGCACCCATTGGGTTGTTAAGTACGGAAATAAGGTACTAACTAATCCTATGTACTATTCAGGATGCCAAATAGAACTGAAAACATTCAAGATGCAAGGAAGTCTATACCCTGACAAATCTAAATTTAAGATAATTGGAGTATAGCTTATGAATTGGGGCAACACCACCATAAACATTTGCTTGATGCTTCTAATATCAGCACTACTTATCTGCATATCTGTATTTAGAAGCATAGGAGAAGCACTATTTATATTAACAATAATTATATTATCAAAAATTAAACTTTAAAAAATGGAAAAGAAAACAGAATTTAAAAACATCTACCAAAAGCTATTATCTATTCAGCAAAAGGTAATGGGATTAGGAAAAGATGCCAAATCATTTGGGTACGGATATGTAACTGGCTCAAAAGCATTAGAACATATCAAGCCATTAATGAATGAATTAGGATTGATACTAAAGCAAGAAGTAATTGGATTCACAAACGAAAGGCAAGACTACACCACTAAAAATGGTTCTAAGTCAGAGATACTCACAAAGGTAGATATGAAATTCACATGGATTGATACTGAAACAGGAGAAAAAGATGAAAACTTTTGGGGAGCAAATGGGCAGAATGATTGGGAAAAAGGATTCGGGTCAGCATTGACCTACGGAGAACGATATTTCTTATTGAAGTATTTCCACATCGCAACAGATGAAGATGATATTGATAATCCTAAAAGAGAAACATCAGAGCCAATACCAGCTAAAGCACCTACACGCATTAAGGAAGATACTGAAGCACAAAGAGTAGCTAGTATGCAAGGAGTTAAAGTATCTGAAGTAACACTAGAAGAACACAAGACTGCTATTAATTCTATTCCAAGTGCCGTAGGATTAGGAGGTTATTTCAATTCCTTGACCAACGTAGAAAAAACTAACCAAGACATTATTGCTTTGCTTAGTGCAAGAAGAGAAGAATTAAAAGTTAATACTGAAAAATAATGACACCACTTGAAACTGCATTAATATTAAGCTATTTACACGCAGACCAGCTTACTAAATGCCTTGAAACTGCATTAGGAGAAATGAAAGACTTGAATGACCCACGAGCAGGGAAATTCCAGTCACTACTTGAAAAGCTTCAAGGAGCATCCAAGAGAGCATTTGCCAACGTAGAGAAAAACATTGAGGACAAAGAAGCTTTGGATGATGATTTATGGGAAATAATAGGGCAGAATTGGGATGCAGTCAAGAAAACAAAAAACAATGACCGATAAATTAATTGAAGCTATAATTGTTACAACAGTTGTAATGCTTAGCCTATACATTACATTCTTATCAATAGAATTTACAATTAAACTTATTTGGAAACTAATTAAACAATAAAAAAAATGGAAACAACATTAGAAAACTTAGAAAAGAATCTATCTTTTGAGTTAGACAATCTTATGGCTTCAAATAAAGCCTTTAGAACAACTTTGGCACAGTCAGTAGTCCAAGACATTACAGAGGGTAATTTAGATGCTACACAAGCCTTAATTTACGCTTGCAAGGCAGAAGAATTTTTCAAGTCTGTAATTGATAATGTAAGACCTATTGTAGCAGGTAAGCAAATACAAAAGGGAGGGCTTAAATTGTATGATACGGATATTGTAGAAAAGAAGAACCCTGATAAGTATGACTTTAGCGTATGTGGAGATGCTCAATGGGATGAATTTAATGCTTTACTTAATGATGTTAAGGCAAAGATGAAAGCACGAGAAACATTCCTTAAAACCCTAACAGAGCCTATGGCTACAATGGATGGAGAGATTATCAACCCACCAGCAATAACATACGGAGCAATGAATATTGCAGTAACATTAAAATGACAAGCGATATTCAAAAAAGATTATCAGGCAGGATTAATCTCCTATCTGATTTTCAAACCTCAATAGACTATGAGAATGACATGGTTTATATCAACTGTAATAGAAAACTTGACTGTTCACTTACATGGCTTAAAAACATGAGTAAACCTCAATTTTCTACTTACCTAAACGATGTAACAGAAGCTTACCTAAAATTTAACAAATTATGAGTAAAGACCTATTTATGGAAATGCAAGAAGAACAACTTGCCAAAAGAGAAAGTGCCAATTATATTGAAATGGCAGATACAGCCTTTAAATTCTTAGATTGGGAAAACGCATGGGATGAAACCCCACAAGAAGTAATTGACTGTAAAAAATTAAAACACCCAAGACAAATGTATGCTCATGACAGAAGAGGATTTGAGAATACAGTCCAATGTAAAATTTGTAAATATTATTATAAATATGACAGTTCAGATTAGAAAAAATATGAGAGTATCAGTAACACATACTGCCTACCCAAATGGTAAGGTAAAGCACCACGAACAAGGACTTGAAATAGCTATTTTGCCGTTTCCTAAAACATCCAAATACAATAAGTGGATTGAGAATATATACAATAAAGTAAAAAAATGATTCAAAAGAAATTTAAACAAAAGGAAATGGTTACTCGAGATATATACATCGAAGTGTAGCAATACTATGGGATGACCAAATTTATCTTGCCAAGAAAGAAGCACGCAAAACCAACAAGAGCAGGGATTATGTAATTAGAAAAGCATTAGACCAATACTTTAAAATACAATTAAATGAGTATGGAGAATTAGTTAAAAGACCCGGAAGCGATGATTAAGCTATCAATATTAGGCGAACCAAAAGCACAGAAAAGGCATAGGCACGTAAGAATGGGTAATTTTGTTAGACAATATGACCCAAGTGCATCTGATAAGGGTGACTTTTTAAGTATTGTTCAATACAATGCTCCTAAAGAACCATTTGCAGTTCCATTGGCAATAGCAATTAGGTTTTACTTTACAAGACCTAAATCTCATTTCAAAACAGGCAAGAATAGCCACA
>JBEIIN010000142.1:0-4195 GCA_040380795.1 Sediminibacterium sp.
AAACTTACAGAGTCATTAGATGCTAATGCTTTGCTCAATAAAAAGTACGATACATTAAAAACTAAGTTAACCGATACTGTGGCTAATTTTAATAATAGCATTAGTGCTTTAAAGTGGAATGTAAATACTTTAAAAGATAGTGTTAGCTATTATCGGGCTTTGGCCTCTAAGCCATCTGTAATTACTGAGGGGGAAGTGTTTTTAAATCAAATGTTTGGCTATTCATTATTAAGCAAATCGGAATTGGCGGTTATTAAAACAGCCAACAGTTCTAAAGGAGTAGCAAATGCTTGGTTAGAAAACTTTAAAGCCGATCTAAAGAAATATGCAGTAGCCGATGTAGATATTAAACTAAACAAAGGTTATGTATTTGTAGATATTCCATCTAATATCATGTTTGCAAGTGGAAGTGCTTCACTAAATAATAAATCAATCCAAATAGTAGGAGGCATTGCTGAATTATTAAAGGCACAGCCCGATGTCAATTTTTTAATTGAAGGCCATACCGATAACAAAGCGTTTAAAGAAAATAAAACTAATAACTGGAATTTAAGCGTAAACCGCGCAGCAGCAGTAGCTAAAGTTTTACAAACTAAATACAAGATTGATCCAAAAAGAATGATTGCTGCTGGGCGTAGCCAGTATTTGCCAGTAGCTGATAATAATACTAAGGAAGGAAGGTTAAACAACCGACGCATTCGTATTGTACTCATGCCATCTGTTAAACAACTGATGAATTTAAATAATTAAGAAAATTATCAAAATGGAAATTACAATGAGTGTTGATCCTATAAAATTATCTAGCAGAGAAACTGAAGTTTGTAATTTATTATTAACTGGCAATAGTACTAATAAAATTGCCGAGTTATTAAATATAAAGTGCAATACTGTATCTACTATAAAGAAATCTATTTTTTATAAAACAAAGACGGCTAATTTAATTGAATTATATGAAGTTTATAAACAAGCTTAGTATAATTATATTAGTTACATTTTTATTTCCCCCTACAACAAATGCCCAAACACTTAGCCCCTTCGCCATTAATAGCGGGGGAGGTTATAGCAATACTACAGAGTGGAGTATTGGAGAGTCGGTATCTATTGCTCATTTTATAAGCTATGGGTATTCTTTAAATACAGGGGTATTACAGCCAATAACCACCCTAACAACTGGTATAGAGGACTATGGTCCAGTGGTATTTGGTGATAAAATAATAATAGGTCCCAACCCCACTAGCAAAGTACTTCGTATTAAAGCAAGATTTAATGAAGCGGGAGAAATTTCTTTTCAATTGTTTGACAGTAAATCAAATAATGTATTAAGCTACAATGGCGGAAACATGTTTTCTACATATGAAAAAGATATTTACTTAGAAAACTTACCCTCGGGCTCCTATTATATGAGAGTAAGTTTCAAACCAAGTATTGGTAAAGCTAAAATGGGTATTTATAAAATTATTAAACTATAAATAATTCTTGAATAATGTCAAATACATTATTATAAACATTTTATGAAAAAGTATAAGTTATTAATTAAATATTTATGTATACTATTATTTGTATCATATATAAATAATGCAAATGCACAAACTGGTTTAAATTTTCAGGGTGTAGCAAGAACAAGTAATAATGTCATTATTGCATCTCAAGACATTAGTTTAAAATTAAGTATTCTGCAAGGCAGTGCAACGGGTATAACAGAATATGTTGAAATTAGAAAAGTAAAAACCAATGCACAAGGTTTGTTTACAGCCGTTATAGGCGACTCTGAAACAACAATTACTTTAGGAAATTTTGCAGACATTGATTGGAAGCTTAGTCCTAAGTTTTTAAAAATTGAAATTGACCCATTAGCAGGGAACAATTTTATTAATATGGGTACCACACAGTTTCAATATGTTGCCTACGCAAAGTTTGCGAATAGTGTGAATGCTGAAAATATATCAGGTGTTGTTCCAGTAGCTCGGGGGGGCACTGGAACAAACAGCCTATCAACACTTAAATCTAATTTGTCATTAGATAAAGTAAACAATACGGCAGATACGCTAAAGCCTATAAGTAAATTAACACAAGCAGCCTTAGATCTTAAATTAAATATAGTAGACAGCGCTAAGGCCTATGTTACACCAACGCAGTTGGCAAGCTATAATTTTTCAAGTGGGGTTGCCACTATTGATACTACAGGTTTATCTAACCGAATTAATTTTAAATTGAATATTTCAGATACTACTCTTTTATTAAGAAAGTCAGACACTGCAAGTTTATCGAACCGCATTAATTTTAAATTGAATACCTCAGATACAAGTGGGTTATTAAAAAAAACCGATACAGCTACTTTATCAAACCGTATTAATTTAAAACTAAATATTGCTGATACTACTAGTTTATTGAGAAAATCTCAAGTAGGTGCTAATAATGGTGCTGCTAGTTTAGATGTGCTAGGAAAGATACCTTCAGTTCAAATTCCTGCTATTTCTTTTTCATCGGTGGATGTTGTAAATAGCATGGCCGCTATGCTAAGTTTCACTTCTGAAACTGGTTTAGCAACAGATAGGTTAATAGGAAGTATTGTGGTTAGATTAGATTCAAGTAAGAATTTTGTTTTAGCTCAACTTCCTGCAAGTAACAGAGCCAATTGGGTTGAACTCGTTAATCCCGATGCACCAGTAAAAACTGTTAATGGATTATCTGGCTATGTAGATTTAAGAAAAGCAAATATATCGGACTTAGTTTATGTAGACAACACAAGTGACAGAGATAAGCCAGTTTCAGATGCAACTAAAGATTCATTAAGAACGAGATTATATATTACCGATACCTCCCTTTTATTAAAAAAATCCGATACTGCTTTTTTATTACAAAAAGTAGATACAACTGCTATTTTAGCCATGTATGCAAAAAAATTCACTAAAGATGTTAAAATAAATGGTACTAGCTTAGGAAAATATGCAAATGGAGCAACCATTCCCGCTAAAGGGAAGACGCTAGATGAATTCCTAGAAGATTTAGTTTCAAATTCTATTCCTCCCTCTTTTTCTGCTCCATCTGTTTCAATTGGAGCTAGCCCAGGAGCAACAGCTTATGAAATCGGGTATAATCCTGGCATGGTAACATTGAATAGTTCTTTTAGTAAAAATGATGGAGGAAATGCGACTTCAACTATGTTTTATAAAGGTGGAACTGCTTTGGGAACTGGCCTGAATACCAATTCACCAGGCTCTATAACAAGTTCAGTTGGCTATAGTGTGACAGTAAACTATGCTGCCGGCACAGCAACAAAGAATGATAATTTAGGCACTCCATTTCCAAATACAATTACTGCTGGTTCAACTTCTGCTAGTTTAAGTTTTTCTACTTTTTCAAAAAGATATTGGGGAGGAATTAGTGTTCCTTTTAATACTACTACCATTTATGATATTACAGCTTTAAGCCCATTACCCAGTTCTGATAATTCAGGAGGAAGTAAAAGTAAAACTACAGACATAAATATCACAGGGACTCAGTATGCTTATTATGCATATCCTGCAACGAATGCCGACTTAACCTCTATTATGTATAATAATTTTGAGAGCATCAATACATTCACAAAGACCATAGTTCAAATAAAAAATGCACAAGGCTATACTCAAAACTATAAAGTGTATACTTCTAATGATCCTATTAGTGCAACATTAACCTCAATTATTTTTAATTAAATAGAAATATGAAAAAGATAATTATTTTATTTTTAATTATAGTTTCTATTAACTACAATTTAAATGCTCAAATTGCCATTACTGGTAATATTACAACTGCTGGTGTAGCTGTATATCCCACCCATATTGATAGTTTAGGTAAAGGTGGCCTAATGACGCTACCCGATTTAACTACAAGAAATGCACTTCCTGTAAAAAGAAGAAAGCAAGGTATGTTGGTATTTGTGCAAGCCAATGATTCATTGTATAAGTTAGCTACAGCAGATTTAAGTAATAATGGTTGGGTAGCCATGGGATTATTAACCCAACAAAAACTAACTGACTCTTTGAATTCAAGGTTAAAAGGATCGGATACTTTGAGCTTATCTAATAGAATTAATCTAAAGGCGAATGTTGATAATATTACCGATATGAATAATGCATTGACTTTGAAATTAAACATCATTGATACCGCTGATTTATTACAAAAAAATGATACTAGTTTTCTACTGCAAAAAAAA
>JBEIIN010000143.1:0-4174 GCA_040380795.1 Sediminibacterium sp.
AAATGAAAAGAATTTTTTAATTTTTCAAGCTAGCACTGATGTAAACGGTTTGTTTGAAAATGCAAAAGCGATTCAAGACAAAGCTGTCACTTTAAGTGGTACAATCATTTATGGATGGAAGACATCTGAAAAAAATATGATTGGTACTGGTTTAGCCAGAACCTATCGTGCTGGTCGATTATTACATGTCCCAGTTTTGTTTTGGAATAAAACATTCAATGATAAATGGGGTATGGAGCTTTTACTTCCTGCTCGTGGTTTTGTTAGATATAATTTCTCGACAACAAATATGTTGCAGGCTGGTTTTGAATTAGAAGGAAATCAATTTTTAATGCAACTGCCAAATACAATGAGTAAGAATACTTATATCCAACGTGGAGAAGTTAAGCCAAGAATCATGTGGGATAAAAAGCTTACTGGATTTCTTTGGATAAATGCACAAGCAGGATTAAGGTACAATTACCGCTTCGATGTAGTCAACAGGTATGATGCTAAAGAAGATAGTCAACGCTACTTTACAAGTAATTTAGGAAATCCGTTGTTCTTTAATATTAGCCTAAATTTTGTATCTCCTTAGTATTATTTAGCTTGTTGCCTAGTCCAGTTATCTGTTCTTCCAATAATGGAAACCCCAATATATCCTCTCACTTCAAGTGAATTAGGATTGATCATTTTAATGGTACAAGAATAGGTACTGCCATTTTTAGGATCATAAATATTACCATCATCCCAAAGATTATTCTCTTTGAAAGAGAAGCCCCAGATATTAATCATTCCAAGTACGGGTCTTGTTTTAGTGGCTTCGTCAGGGTGGTTTTTATCTTGCTTTGGCTTTCCTGTTTCAGGGTCATTGGGTTCTTTTAACCAAACTACTTTTCCTTGGTATTTATCACCATTTTTATAAATACGTACCATCGCATTTCCTTCTCCTGTTTTCCACACGCCAACAATAGCGTCGGGATTCTCTACAATGGGGGCAAAAGAGGAACCCAATAACATTAAGAAAATAGCGCTAAATGAGCTTATTAATAATTTTTTCATACTATTTTTTATAACTTGAATGAATTGCAGGTAGCTTAGCTATGCTATGTGGCCCGCTTTTTTACTGCATAAATTTAAAATAACTATTTAAATATGCCTGTTTTTTTATACTTATTTTTTAAATATACTTTTCTCTTTAGCCATTTTCTCAATAGCCTCTACCGTACGAGGAGACCCTGCAGATAAATTTTTATTACCTGTTTCAGTAATTAAAATATCATCTTCAATTCTTACTCCAATGCTCCACCATTTTTTATCGCAGTTGCTTCCTGGTGGTATGTAAATGCCTGGCTCCACCGTTAAAACCACGCCTGGTAATAAAGTGCGCGGTCCCATATCGTGCACATCTAATCCTAAATGATGTGAAGTGCCATGCGGAAAATATTTTCTAGCCTCTGCTTCATTAGCCGCAATGCCTAATTTTATTAAACCTTCATTCACTACTTTTCTAGCAGCAGCATCGGCCACACCAAAAGGCGCACCTGGCACACAGGCAGCAATACCTGCATCTTGTGCCTTCAATACTAATTCATAAATTATTTTTTGCGCAGCTGTGAATTTTCCATTAGCAGGAACGGTTCTAGTGACGTCTGCTGTATAACCATGGTATTCTGCAGCGCAATCGCTCAAAAGCAAATCGCCATCATTCATCAATTTTAAATTGGTGATATAATGCAGCACACATGCATTTTCTGCAGCTCCATTAATACTAGGGTAGCCTGGGTATTCAGAACCATTGGCTTTAAAATGATATTCCATAATGGCCTGTGCTTGGTATTCAGTCATGCCAGGCTTAATGGCACGCATTACATCGTTATGACCTTCACAGCTAATAGCAGCTGCTTTTGCAATTAAAGCAATTTCTTCTGGCTGTTTGATGCCACGAAGGTTACTTAGTATTGTTTGGGTACTTCTTGCTGCTATAGGCTTATTTTGTGAATTAATACTATTATCTACAATCGTTGCCATGCGGGCAAGTGGGTCTTCAGCTCTTTTATATTTTGAGAAAATGTCCTCCATGCGATAAGTAGAGAAAACAGAGTCTATGCTACTAAAATCAACTGTATTCGCTGTAAACTGATCATTGATAAAAACGTTTTCTATTTTATATTTTGCTTTCACCCCTTCAGCGCCTAAAATTTTTCCTGTCCATAATTCTTTTTGCGGGTCTCTATTTTTTACAAAAATAAATTCAGTACCTGTTTTATCTAAAATAGTTACTGGAGTTTTAAATAATAATAATACTGCATCTGATTCTTCTAAACCTGTAAAGTAGTAGAAGTTTTTATTTTGTGCATATTGGAAATCTGTATCGTTAGATCTTACGCGCACTTGAGAGGCGAAGAAAATACCTACACCATTTACTGATATTTTTTCTTTAAATGCAGCACGACGACCTGCATGAAATTCAGGACTTAAATAATCGGTAGGGTACTGCGTAGTTTGCTGTGCAACTGTTATTAAAGGGGCTATTAAGATGAGTAACCAAGAGAGCATTCTTTTTGTATTCATTTCATTTATTTTTTACAGTTTAAAGCTAATTATTTTTTTGTGAAGTTCATCTCTTAACGTTCGAAAACTACTTCTTCATAAGGTACTCTGAATCGAGGGCCCCATATACCTTGTTCTGTTCCTTTGCCCACTCCAATAATCATATTAATTTCAGCACCTGCTGGAAGTTTTAATGCTTTTTTAACTCTTATTTGATCGAATCCTTCCATAGGGCAAGATTCAAATCCTTCTGCAGCTATGGATAACATAAATGTTTGAGCAGCTAAGGCACAAGATTTATGTACGGTAATTCTTTGATCCGCTTTGCCACCAAAACGCATAAATGGTTTTGAAATGCCCATAAAAAAACTAATACATCTTCTTATAAAAGCAAAAACTCCAAAAATATCACTACGATAAGCAAGTGGCATTAGTTTACCATAATAATCCAACCCTCTTTTTTCTAGTTTGGAAGGTTCTCCTTTGATGCCCGCTTTTAATCTATCATAATTCCACTTGGCTCTTTGAGGCCATAAATCTTTTCTAGTTACAAAAACTACAATTTGTTTCGCTGTTTTAGCGGCAGACTGGCCTAAGCAAAGGGCCTCGTATTTTTTCTTTTCTTCCTCATTCTTAATCCAATAAAATTCCCAAAGTTGCATATTGCTACTATTAGGTGATAAAATAGCGCGCTCTATACTTCTTTTTATGACTTCATCCGGCACTTCCACTAGGGGGTCAAATCTTCGGTTCGATCTACGGCGGTCAATTATTGCTTGAAATTCTCTTGAATACATTTTATTAGAGATAATTTAATTAATTTTACAGCAGGGCTTCTTTAGAAGCGGATTGCAAATAAACCAAACATTTTCAAACTATGCTAAATAAAATTGCCATTGGCCTTGCACTAATCATAATTGTATTAGGTGGCCTATCTTTTACCCCTCAGTTTTCACACTTGAAAAACTTTGCTTCATGGGGCTTGCATACTATACATGATTATAAAACCCATCCAACGCGTTTAGTTCCAAGTGGGGGCAAACCTCAATATTGGCCATTGGATTCTAATTATAATAAACTAGTTATTTCAGATTCTTTGTTGGCCATTATGGACTCTAACGATACACATGCTTTTTTAGTTATTCAAGATGGAAAACTAATTTATGAAAAATATTGGGATGGATATACACCTACTACTTTAAGTGGTTCTTTTTCTGCCGCTAAAAGTATGATCTCTTTATTAATTGGCATTGCAGTAGATGAAGGAAAAATAAAATCAATTGAAGAGCCAGTAGGGAATTATATTCCTCATTTTAAAACAAATGGTTTAGAAAAAGTACGTATTAAAGATTTATTAACCATGAGCTCTGGTACCAATTATAATGAATTGGATAAAAGTTATTTTAGTATGAATGCCTATAGTTATTATGGGAATGATGAAGAATTTATGATTCGTAAAATGAAATTCCAAGAACCGGCTGGTGTTCATTGGGACTATCGTAGTGGAGATACGCAAGTCTTGGGCTTGATAGTTGAAAAAGTATTTGGTCAAAATATTTCAACACTTGTTTCAGAAAGATTTATGCAACCCATGGGCGCTGAAGCCGATGCACTTTGGCTTTTGGACGGTGCCCAAAAACAT
>JBEIIN010000144.1:0-4174 GCA_040380795.1 Sediminibacterium sp.
ATCCAGAAGCTGCAAGAATTACGACTTTAATGGGCGCTGAAATGTTATTTTATCCAACTGCTATTGGTTGGGCTACTGCGCAAGATGAAGCCACAAACAAAGAACAGTTCAATGCTTGGCAAACAATACAACGCAGCCATGCGGTAGCCAATGGAGTACCTGTGATTAGTGTCAATAGAGTAGGGCTAGAACAAGAGGGTTTGATGAAATTCTGGGGTGGTAGTTTTGTAAGTAATCCCTTTGGAACTTTATTATACGAAGCCTCTCATGATAAAGAAGAAGTAGCTGTTATTGATATTGATACAGAAAAATCGGATAGCTATAGAACGCATTGGCCGTTTTTACGTGATCGCCGTATTGATTCTTATGCGCCTATTACTAAAAGATACTTAGACGAAGAGGCTGAGTAATAAATGCATGAAATTTATATTTTAAATTATAAGTAAGATTCAACTTTAAGAAAACATAGAAATAAAATTAAGCAGACATACTAATAAAATTAAGCAGACATACTAATAAAATATGACCAACGCTACACCCAAATCTTTAGGCTATTATTTCCCAGCTGAATTTGCAGCACATGATGCCATTTGGTTAAGTTGGCCACATAAAGAAGAAAGTTGGCCTGGTAAAATTGCTAGTATTTATCCTTCCTATACCGAGTTTGTAAAAATTGTTTCATTAACAGAAAGAGTTTGTATTAATGTAGTAGATGAAAAAATGCGCAACTCTGCTCAAAAGATGTTGCAATTAGCAGGGGTGCATTTAGAGCGCGTTCAGTTTTATATGCATCCCACCAACGATGCTTGGTGCCGTGATCATGGCCCTTCTTTTTTATTAAGAGATAATGCAGTGGATCCTAAAGTAATCATTGATTGGAATATTAATGCATGGGGTGGAAAATATCCCCCTTATGATTTAGATGATGTGATTCCAACACGTATTGGGGAAGCTTTAGGTTTACCAGTATTTCATCCAGGTATTATTATGGAAGGAGGCTCGGTCGATTTTAATGGAGCTGGAACAGTGATGACTTCAAAGTCTTGTTTGTTAAATCCAAATAGAAACCCGCATTTAAATCAAGATCAAATTGAAAAGTATTTGAGCGACTATTATGGAATAGACCAAGTGCTTTGGGTAAGTGATGGTATTGTGGGAGATGATACCGATGGGCACATTGATGATACCGTTCGTTTTGTAAATGAAGACACAGTGATTACAGTTATTGAGGATAATGTACTTTCACCTAATCATGAAATATTGCAGCAGAATTTAAAAGAATTAAAGCAGATGCGCTTATTGAGTGGTAAGCAATTAAATATTGTAGAACTACCTATGCCAGCGGAAGTTATTTACGAAGGTCAGAGCCTGCCTGCATCTTATGCTAATTTTTATATTAGCAATGGACATATTATAGTGCCTACTTTTAAATGTGATGCGGATGATAAGGCCATGCAAATAATTCAGTCTTGCTTTCCAACTAGAGAAGTAGTGGGTATTGACTCTACTGATATTATTTGGGGACTAGGAAGTTTTCATTGCTTAAGTCAACAAGAACCTAGTTTAGTATCTAAATAAATCCTTAATGCGCATGCTATTTTTTAAAAGAACTTCCTTACCTATTGGACTTATTGGTATTGTTGGTTTCATTGCTATGACTACCATTGCAGCATGTAATCATTTTCCATATGCAAAAACGAACCGAGTCTATAAAAAACATACTAAAGACTTGGTTACATTATTAAAAGAGAATCCTAGTATTCAAACCATTAGTCAATTGCCTAAAGCGGAAGCTTGGGTAGGCACCACTAACTTTGATTTACGCAAACCTAATTTTGTAGTCATTCATCATACAGCACAAAATTCTTGTGAGCAAACTTTAAAAACCTTTACGCTGGAAAGAACCAAGGTGAGTGCCCACTATGTAATTTGCAAGGACGGCACCATTCACCATATGTTGAATGATTATATGAGAGCCTGGCATGGGGGTATATCAAAATGGGGAAATAACAGTGACCTTAATTCAAGCTCTATTGGTATTGAATTAGATAATAATGGCTTTGAGCCTTTTGACAGCGCTCAAATTAATAGTTTGCTATTATTATTGGCTCAGTTAAAAGAGAAATATAAAATACCTGACGCAAATTTCATTGGCCATGCAGATATTGCACCTAAAAGAAAAGTAGATCCCAATATTCAATTTCCTTGGATATTATTAGCCCAAAACGGATATGGTCTTTGGTTTGAGCCAAATGAACAGTATACTTTACCTGAATCAATCTCTATTCCTTTTGCCTTGGCCATGGTGGGCTATGATATTAAGGATTCCACAGCAGCCTTGCTTGCTTTTAAGCGACATTTCAGAGCCGATAGTACGGCTGTGGTAACAGAAATGGACCGCTCAGTTTTATTTCAATTAATTCAAAATAAATTATCGAACTAACAATTGTTAGCGTAATTTTGTATCAAATAACTAAGGTATATGAATTTCAAGTTAACAGAGGAGCAGCTAATGATTCAAAGAGCTGCTCGTGAATTTGCACAACAACAGTGTTTGCCAGGTGTCATTGAAAGAGATGAGCATCAGAAATTTCCTAAAGAACAAATGGAGCAATTAGCTGATTTAGGTTTTTTAGGTATGATGGCTTCTGCTGAATATGGTGGAGCTGGAATGGACACCATTAGCTATGTGATTGCGATGGAAGAAATTAGTAAAGTAGATGCTAGTGTATCTGTGGCCATGAGTGTGAATAATAGTCTAGTGTGTTGGGGATTGGAGCATTATGCTACAGAGGAACAAAAGAAAAAATATTTAACGCCTTTAGCGCAGGGGAAAAAAGACGGCGCTTTATATATTGGTGCTTTTTTATTAAGTGAGCCAGAAGCAGGTAGCGATGCTACGCATCAACATACATCTGCTATTGATAAAGGGGATCATTATTTATTAAATGGTGTAAAAAATTGGATTACCAATGGCTCCACCGCATCTGTGTATTTAGTGATGGCGCAAACAGATGCTTCCAAAGGCCCAAAGGGTATCAATGCTTTTATTGTTGAAAAAAATACACCAGGTATTTTAGTAGGAGCAAAAGAAAATAAATTAGGTATTAGAGGAAGTGATACACATGCTGTTTCGTTTATGGATGTAAAAGTGCCTAAAGAAAATAGAATAGGGGCAGATGGTTTTGGCTTCTCCTTTGCTATGAAAACTTTAAATGGAGGTAGAATAGGTATTGCTGCACAAGCTTTAGGTATTGCCAGTGGCGCTTATGAATTAGCCTTGGCCTATAGTAAGCAAAGACAGTCTTTTGGGAAACCCATTCATGAGCATCAGGCTATTCAATTTAAACTAGCTGAAATGGCTACCAGAATTCAATCGGCCAGGTTACTTTGTTATCATGCAGCATGGGAAAAAGACAATGGCTTAGATTATACAACTTCAGCTGCGATGGCTAAATTACATGCAAGTGATACTGCTATGTGGGCTGCCACAGAAGCTGTTCAAGTGCATGGAGGGTATGGGTTTGTAAAAGAATACCATGTTGAAAGGTTAATGCGTGATGCAAAAATTACGCAAATTTATGAAGGTACTAGTGAGATACAAAAAATGGTCATTGGTAGAAATATTACAAAATAACTTATGTCTGTAAATACTGAAGCCTACCATTCAATTAAAGATCAACTGCAAACAAAAAATGTCCAGTTGGTGGCTGTCAGTAAAACAAAGCCTAATGAAGATATTGAAGCCCTATATGCCTTAGGTCAAAGAAGTTTTGGTGAAAATTATGTACAGGAATTAGTAGATAAAGCTGCCAGTTTACCTTCCGATATCCACTGGCATTTTATTGGACATTTACAATCCAATAAAGTAAAATATATAGCTCCTTTTGTATATTTAATTCATGGGGTCGATTCTGAAAAATTATTAGCAGAAATTAATAAGCAAGCCATAAAGCATAATAAAATGATTGCTTGTTTACTACAAGTGCATATTGCCACAGAAGAAACTAAGTTTGGATTTGACGCAGCAAGTTTACATGAATTTATTGCAAGTGGAAGACTTTCTAATTACAGCAATGTAGCAGTTAAAGGGCTAATGGGTATGGCTAGTTTCACGGAGGACAAAACTATTGTCGAAAAGGAGTTTAGTACTTTAAAAAATATATATGATCAA
>JBEIIN010000145.1:0-4142 GCA_040380795.1 Sediminibacterium sp.
GCTGTGGCATCGACATATAAATCAAATTCAGGAATATAAGTTATGACATGATTTTGTGGAGAGATCACGGGATATTTAGGCAGTGTGTATGCTTCACCTAAATTAATAAGTGCTGGGCTACTCTTAATACCTCTTGCTGCTAATAAAGCCTCATATAAAACCGCATGATCTTTACAGTCACCATATTTATTTTTAACAATACTTTCGGCATCATGTGGCTCAAGTCCGCCATTACCAACATAGACAGCTACATAACGAACATTATTAACGATCCACTCATATAAGGCCTTAGCTTCTGCTCGCTTATCTCCACCACCTTTATTGGCTATGATGCCATCTGCTAATCCTTGAATGAATCCAGTTGGCTTGGCTTTAGATTTAGCTAATTTCTGGTAGGCGTCACCCAATTCAGCATAGTTATTAAATGAAGATACGATCAAATAGTTAGACGTATCGTAAAGACTTACCATGCCAGGCTCAGAAGGATTTACTGAAGCTTGCTTATAGGTGTATTTATAGAATTTATGACTCTCTGTTTCTTTAATGAATCCACCTTCGAAACCTTTGCTATCAAAATTTAATTTAATACGTTTATCTACAATAAAGTTAATCTCGTTGTAATCGTATTTGAAGTAGGGCAATGAAAATTCAGAAAAAATAAAATGACCATCAAATTTTGTTTTGAAGTTGGTTTCTTTGATCTTTGAGTAAAGCTTACTTCCAACCGTTACCTCCGGGTATATGATAATTTTGTGGCGTGTATCTGTAAAAATATCGGCACCACGATCAGCGGTATCATCTCGTTCACGAATATTCTTTTTTGTTACCTTAATCTTTTTACCTGAAGGTGTGATGGTATAGGCATCTAAAATCTCTAGTCTTTCCATGCCCTTTATAAAGCTTAGATCACTCTGACTAAATGCAGTAATGCCCTTATCGGTTTCAATTCTATCTAATGCTTCTGTGATTGCTTCGCTCGTTCCATCCGCATTAACTGTAATTGTTTTAATATATTTTTCGAGCGTTATGGATGGTTGATATTCTGCATGTGCCAATACTGAATACATTAAAGATATAAAAGCGATGATTATTTTTGTAGCCATTTTTTTAATTCCTGTATTTGTTTTAAAGCCAGCCCTGTATTGGGATCGCATAAGATTAAATCTGTACAACCATTCGGAAATTCAATTTTTGAATCATCTAACGCACGCCAGCCATAAAGGCTTTTATTTCTGCTCAGTAAGTATTCTTTTATTTCGTTAAATCTCGGATATGGACCTATATAAGCATCACCAGTGACCCCAATCACATTCTTTGAAATTGCTTTAGGTAGTTTGTCTTTCATTTCATCTAAGTTGTATGAAAATCTCCAGCTTGATGAAATGACAATTTGGCATGGAAACTCTGTCATTAATCCAGCTAACACCGGAGCTTGACTAAAAATTTCATTATTTCTAAATACACGATCTGGATCGTGACTAGATAATGAATATCTGTCTGGATGTAAAACACCATCAAAATCTAAAAATAAAATCTTATTCTTCATAAAAATGGTGCCATTTCCCTTCAGGAATTGATCTTATAAAAGCATCCATCTCATCGATTAGATTTTTTTTATCAGCGTATTCGATATATTTTCTTAATCTAGTACTTCTTTGTATCTTTTCTTTTTCAGTAGAGTCTTTAGTGATTAAAGGTAGCTTATATTGATTCAATATAGAGTCAAAAGTCTTAGCTTTAGCATTAATAACCCATAAATGATTCCAAAAATCTCTTTGTGGGCAGACTCTGTCATTTATTAAGCAATATTCTAATAAGGCTTTAGCCTTTTCTGATAACCCATGGTTCATAGAGGCTCATTATGGAGCTTGCCAGGCTCACAGAATGAGCTTAGTATCATAATTTGAGCCAGGCTCATTCCATGAGCCCCAGCCTTGTCAAAATGGTAACAACCATTAAATAGGAGGGGTAGATCATGAATGTCACTGTTTCACATCACGCACAAATTAGAATGCAACAAAGAGCTATCACAGCAGACATGCTTGAAAGCTTATTAGACTTCGGCCAAGTTAAATTTAATGGCCAAGGTACAGAAATCTTAACCTTCCCTAAAAAAGTGGTTAAGCATTTAAAGAAAGAACTCAACCATAAAGTGTTTATGAAGATTGAAAGACATTTAAATCTCTACGCCATCATGTCATCGGACGGAGAGCTTATAACAACAGGTTATCGCACTAAACGTTTAAAAGGCCACTAATGAGTATTAATGAACGCATTTATCGCATAGAAGATCTGCTAAAAAATAGAAATAGCATTAGCTTTAACGAGCTACAAGAAAAGCTTGAAATATCTCGAGCTACATTAAAGCGCGATATTGCTTATATGCGCGATCGATTAGGTGCGCCTATTATTTTTGATAGAGAATTAGGTGGATATCGATTAGAAGAAAGTGACAAAGGACAGCATGAACTGCCAGGGCTTTGGTTTAATGCTGAAGAAATTTATGCATTAATGACGATGCAGCATTTGCTTAATAATATTGATGCAGGCGGCATATTGTCCCCACACATCAAACCATTACTTTCAAGACTTACTGAGCTGTTAGGTGCTACCAATGATTCGCAAGAGCAATTACAAAAGCGTATTAAAGTTGAGGCTATTGGTGCTCGCAAATTTGACTTAACTTATTTCCAAGCTATCGGATCATGCCTATTAAAAAGAAAACGTTTGGTAATGGATTATTTAGGAAGAGGGAAAAATGAACTTACAACAAGAGAAATATCCCCTCAACGTTTAGTCTATTACAAAAATAACTGGTATTTAGATGCTTGGTGTCATGCAAAAGAAGATATAAGAAGTTTTGCAATTGATGCAATACAGCGTGTCGAAATTCTAGAAACAAAAGCTATTGATGTTTCAGAAACAAAACTCAACGAAGAGCTTGGTTCTGGATACGGAATATTCTCTGGTAAAGAAGTTAAATGGGCTACATTAAAATTTACGCCAGAGCGAGCAAGATGGACAGCAAGTGAAAGATGGCATTCAAAACAAATTGGAAAATATTTAGATGATGGAAGTTATGAGCTTAAAGTGCCTTATAGCAAAGCACCTGAGTTAATCATTGATATTATGAAATATGGACCTGATGTTGAAGTAGTTGAACCGCAAGAACTAAGAAAAGCAGTACAAGAAAATTTAATTAAAACTTTAAGAAATTACGGCAAATGAGTGAAAAACAAGTTAGAGAAACCTGGCTTCAAAATGCAATAGAACTCTGCACACCTATCTTTAAACTAAAAGGCTATCAGATGCCTAAAGTTCATGTGTCATGTGGTTTCCCAAGTACAGGTAATAAGAGTAAACATATTGGACAATGCTGGGGAAAAAGCTCTGCAAGCGATGGAGTCAATCAAGTTTTTATTTCGCCTGTATTAGATGAGCCAGTTCAAGTGCTAGACACTTTAATGCATGAGCTTGTTCATGTTGTGGATGATTGTATACATCATCATGGACCAGAGTTTAAAAAGATTGCTACTGATGTTGGGCTTCAGGGAAATATGAGAGAAGCAAGTGCGGGTCCATGGCTAAAAGAACAACTTATGAGCATTGCTAAACAATTAGGAAAGTATCCACACTCTAAAATTAATCTAGCTCATTCAGCAGGCAAGAAAACAGGACCAAGACCAAGGGCAAAATGTAAGAAGTGCGGTTATGAAGTGACGCCATTAAAGAAATGGCTATATATGGGTCCACCACTTTGTCCAAAACATACAACAGAGATGGAACCTATTGGCGATTGGGAAGAGGCTATTATTAATAATTCTGTTAAAACACCTGAATAAAAATTAGTCCCACAAAATAGGTTTTTTTTCGCTAAGATTCATTTTCGTTCCACATTTCGGACATGCCTGCTTTACCCAATTTTTTAATTTAGAACTGCCACAATCTGGGCATTCTAATTTGTCATATTTTTTGTGATTATTCTCATAGTCAAACTCACCAATAGTTATATTATTTAATTCACTACATTCTTTACATACCATTGGCTTAACCTCAGCGTAGAAACCTCTATCTGCAACAATAGAACATTCTTTTTTATAATCACATTCCGGACAAATAAATGTATGCCATTGACCCATACA
>JBEIIN010000146.1:0-4109 GCA_040380795.1 Sediminibacterium sp.
GAAACAAAACGTAGTGAACTTTACATCGTAATCCAAAACCTATAAAAAACAAAATGTATGAAAGCTACAAACAAAGAAATGTTGTATGAAGCCGTTTCGGAATTTATCCAGTTGCACGCCTTCGATCATTTATTGGACAATGAATTAGCACAGTTGAAAAGTTTATTAAATGCTTATACAGTAGCCGAAGAGGGTACTGAAGAAAGGCATGAAATTAGCAACAAATTAATTCCTTTGTTAAGCAAAGCGAATTTCTTTGTAGAAACTATTTCTCCTGCTGCCATTCAATTATGGTTTTATGCTTTATCCTACAATGAAATACCTATTGGTGGTATGATGCAGGATTTTAGCAGTACCAATGAATTAGTGAGCTAGATTTAGTAAAGTATTTACTTTATTAAATAACGATATTAAAAAAGGCCTCCTTTTTAAGGGAGGCCTTTTCTGTAAATATTATTATAGATTTTTTAATTTCTACTCTAAAATTGGAGTTCTTTTTTTCTAATCTAATCTAATCTAATACAATCAAGTACTAGAATAATCCCTTCGTTAATTTGGTTTTACCTTCTCCGATTTTGAAACCGTTATGGTAAATTTCTACTAAATATTCTCCTTCAGTAAAGCTTACATTTTTGATATCATAGCTTACAGGCAATTCTTTATTTTGTTCGTATTGAACTGAAACTTTGTTAGAATAGCCTTTAGCACCATCTTCTCTTGTATTAATTTTACCAGTTTCATTGAAAGCTTTGCCATCTGGGCCAGTAATACAAACAAATAACTCTTGTGTTCCTGTTGGAGTGATTTTGTTTCTATCAATTTGGAAAGACAAGCGAATGGTATTTGCTCTTTTAGTGTTGCTCGTTTTTCTCTCTGTACCGTCATCTTTAATTCTTAAGGCTTGAATGCTAAATGTAGAGGCGTGTAAAGTAGAACCAATATCTTGTAATCTTTCTCTCTCTTTTTGAGTAGCCGTTAAATTCGAATTTAAGCTGGTATTTGTTGTTGTTAAAACTTCGTTTTTTGCAGTTAAATCTTTGTTTTCAGCTTGTGCTTTTGTAAGATCTGCAAATAGGTTAGTTACCTTGCCATTTAAATCGGCTATTAAAGTTTTAGCTTCTGCTAATTCTGCATCTGTAGCATTTTGCTTACGTAAAATAGTACTAATGTTAGATTTCAATTTTTGAATTTGATTAGACTTGTCTAATAAATCACCTTGAAGGCTAGTATTTTGGTTGGTTAAAGAGTCTGCTTTAGCAGATACTTCTATAAATTCAGCTTGAATTTTTGCTTTAGCACTGTCAATCACAGCTATTTTATTGTCATAGGTAGTAATAATGTCCACTTTTGAACTATTGAAATATATCCAAGAGCCAATAATAACTAATACTAAAATCCCAATGGTTATTTTACTGCTCATGCTAGAAGATTCGTTACTCATAAAAATTTTTTAGTTTAAGGCTACAAAGATACAAAAAATGGAACAGATTACTAATAATTATACATTTTGTTAATAGGTCATTGATTTGGAGTTGATTTTTAAGTATTTATTTTAAAATATTTAAGATTCAAGTATGACTTATCTTTATATTTGAATATGCCTACTTCCAAAATTATAACTAACTGGAAAAAGAACGTTTTTGATGCCATTTATTGGCTAGAAGGGGAAGAGGCATACTATATAGACAAGGTCGTTGACTATGCCGAAAAGCAACTACTTCCTGAAGCCGAGCAGGCATTTAACCTTACTATTTTTTATGGAAAGGATGCAGAATGGTCAGAAATTATGAACGCATGTAAGCGCTATCCTGTATTTGCAGAACGCCAGGTGGTCATTATTAAAGAGGCCCAATTAATGGGTCAAATAGAAAAGCTAGAATCCTATGTAGAAAATCCATTGTCTTCTACCATTTTAATTGTGGCGTATAAAGATAAAAATATTGATGGTCGTAAAACCTTTGGTAAACTATTAAAATCAAAAACCACTTTTATTGCTACTAAAAAAATGTACGATAGTAAGCTGCCAGAATGGGTGAATGAATGGGTAGCAGACAGAGGCTTTCAAATTGCACCAAAAGCGGTACAAATTTTAGTAGACCATATTGGCAATGATTTAAGCAGAATACAAAATGAATTAGAAAAGCTTATTGTGAATCTGGGAGATCGTAAGAAAATGACAGAAGATGATATTGAAAAGTACATTGGCATTAGTAAAGAGTACAATGCCTTTGAGTTTCAAGAGGCAGTGGGGCAAAAAAACTTTGCCAAAGCCATTCGAATGATTCAATTTTTTGAATCCAATAATAAAGCAGCGCCGATACAATTAATACTTCCTACTTTATATGCATTCTTTTCTAAAATTTATGCTATCTATGGCTTAAACACGAGTGATGAAAAAAGAATCATGAGTGAAGTAGGCATTTCCTTTTTTGCAGTGAAAATTTATTTAGCTGCACTAAGACAGTATTCATATTCAAAAGTGGAACATATTCTATTGTTAATACATGAATATAATTTAAGAGTAGTAGGCATTAATGATGCAGATAATACCGACGCTGATTTATTAAAAGAATTGGTCGTTAAAATTATGGATGTTCCTGAAAAGCAGCCAGCTTAAGCCTATTAATACTTCTTTAAAATAGTCGCTACGGTTATTTTGTCTTTGGTTAGTTGTGCTTTCAAGGCCTCTAGTCCATCAAACTTTACTTCGCCTCTAATATATTCATACACCATGACCGTTAAATTTTGCTCATAAATGTCTTGATCAAAATCTAAAATATGTACTTCAATGACTTTCTTCTGTCCATCCACAGTAGGTCGAATGCCAATATTCATCATACCATTATAAATAGTATCACCTAAGCATTTACCTTTTACTTTTACAGCGTATACACCATTGCAAGGAATAATCTTTTCTTCATTATTAATATGCAAATTCGCAGTGGGGAATCCGATGGTGCGTCCAATTTGATTACCTCTTACTACAAAACCTTCAAATAAATAGGGGTAGCCTAAGAGTGCATTGGCTTTTTCAATTTGATGTTCTAGTATATAATTTCTAATATGAGTAGAGCTTACAATTTCATCACTTATAATTTTTTCATGAATCTGTTCTACTTTAAAGTTAAGTTCGGCGCCAAACTTTTGTAGCAGTTCAAAATTTCCATTGCGGCCATTTCCAAACCTATGATCATAGCCTACTAAAATTGTATGTGGGTGGAAATGGTCAAATAAAAAGTTTTTAACATAGGCATCGGCAGTTAAATTAGAAAAAGCGTAGTCAAAATTAACTACCACTAAATGGTCAATACCGCTTTGCGTTAGTAATTCAATTCTTTCTTCTAGGCTAGTCAATTGTTTGATTTCTCCAGGTATAGAAGAGATTACTTTTCTAGGGTGGGGATGAAAGGTGATAATGACTGTTTCTCCGCCAATTTCAAGGGCTATTTGCTTCATTCTGCTAATAATCTCTTGATGGCCTATATGCACTCCATCAAAGGCCCCCGTAGTTATAACGGCATTTTTGAAAGCAGGTAATTGTTTTAAATCGTGGTGAACAGTCATCTTCGTTGTCTAAATATGGCACAAATGTAAAACAATTGTACCTTTGTGCCACAAACCAATTTAGATTCATGTCATTGTATGCCCAACGCGGTGTCTCCGCTCAAAAAGAAGAAGTCCATGCGGCTATTAAGGATCTTGACCAAGGCCTATATCCCAATGCTTTTTGTAAGTTATATGCCGACTATTTAGGGGGTCAGTCTGACTATATTAATATTATGCATGCCGATGGGGCAGGTACTAAAAGTATTTTGGCCTATCTCTATTGGAAAGAAACAGGAGATGCAAGTGTTTGGAGAGGCATTGCACAAGATGCCATTGCAATGAACTTAGACGATTTATTATGTGTAGGTATTTATGATCAAATATTATTTTCTTCCACCATTGATCGCAATAAATTAGTGATTACAGGTGATGTACTAAGTGAAGTTATTAATGGTACACAGGATTTTTTTAATACACTAAAAAAATTCGGTATTCAGATTGAATTTTTAGGGGGAGAAACCGCCGATGTGGGAGATGTGGTAAGAACGATTGCAGTGAATGGA
>JBEIIN010000147.1:0-4076 GCA_040380795.1 Sediminibacterium sp.
ATGATGGCATTGGAACTTAATCTTGCAGCGGCACCTACTTTAAAATTAGAATAAGGAGCATATGCCGTTTGGGTTGCTTTTTTAGCAGCTTCCAATAGTTCTTGATCTGAGCTGGACAATTGATTTGAATCGTCTAACAAATCATATTCGAATTCAAATTTTTGCTGCATGTACTATAATTATGTAATTTATTTAATAAGGTTAAATAGTCGATTCCATCTAATGGATTTATTATAACTAAACCAAATTAAAGCAGCCCTTCCTACAATATGTGTTTCTGGAACAAAGCCCCAGTATCTACTATCTTGACTACGATGACGATTATCTCCCATCATCCAATAATAATCATACTTTACTGAATAAGTAGTGGCTGCCGCTCCATTAATAAAGTATTGGTCATTTTGTTTTTCTAAACGATTGTGCTCATAATTGGTAATGAGTCTTCTGTAAATTTCAATGGTGGTATCATTTAATTCAATAATATCTCCTTTTTTAGGAATACGAATAGCCCCAAAATTATCTACAGACCATGGCGCATGCACAACATCATTCGGAAAAGTATTGCCAATGAAATTGTCTACATAAAAACTAACTTCTTTTACTTGAGGCAATTTACGTAAGCTTGCTGCAGCCCCTGCTGTCATGTTTATTACATAAGTATTAGGACTTCCTTCCATTATTTTAAAATCGGAACTAGCTTCATCAATACTAATTCCAATGGTGTCTTCTATAAAGCTATCTGGAATAGGTGTGCCATCGGTTACTACAATATATTCAGTTTGCGCAGAAGCAGCTACATAGGCAGGCTTGCCATTCACCCACAACCTACTACCCTTTATTTGAATAATATCTCCAGGAATACCCACACATCTTTTAATATAGTTATCAGTCTTATCCACTGGATGCACTAAAATGGGATAATCAGCTTGTAATTTTTCTCTATTATTATTATACTCTGGTGTTCTTAATACATCGTAATAGGGAAACTTAGATCCAAATTCTGGTAAGTTAATAATAGTATCTCCTGCTGGAAAATTAAAAACCACTACATCGTTTCTATTAATATTTCTAAACTTAGTTAATCTTTGATAATCGAGTTGAACCAATTTTGAATAAGAAGGTGTGGTAGGTGCCCCTGGTAAAGTATTGTGTACAAAAGGAAAAGAAATAGGTGTTTGAGGAATTCTAGCACCATAAGTAAGTTTGTCTACAAATAAAAAATCATTCACTAAAAGTGTTTTTTCCATACTCTCTGTAGGAATCACATAAGCTTCAAATAAAAATGTTCTAATTAAAGTAGCAGCCACAATAGCAAACGCACCAGCGTCAATCCATTCTCTAGAAGCGGGTTTATGATAATGGGTTAAAGCTTGTTCTCCATGCCATTTTTCTTTTTTTGAAAAACCTAAATAAGGCAAATAAATAAAAGGAACAAGAAAAACTAATGAATGTTGAATGACAGTTACCTTTTTAAAATGCATAGCAAAAATGATGGAAATCCAAAGGCTAACAAATTGTCCTAAAATGGGAACCAATTGTAACCAAAACCAAATTTTTGGAATAGAGCATAGTTTAACGACTTCCCAGGTATTATAAATAGGAATCATTGCCTTGGTTTTATCACCTCCTGCTTTTACAAGCATGCTATAGATACCTATATGCCAACCCAACCAAAATAGAATAAACAAAACTAGTCCCATAAATACGAAATTATTGTTATAACAAAAATATCCCTTTGTGAGGGATATTTATAAAAAGATTTAGAATTCACTAATTTTTTAATTTGAAAGGCTTAAATAAAGGATAAAGGAGCCTTTATTTGTCTTTACTTATACTGATGCATTACCTCTTTAATCAACTTAACAGTTCTGCTAATATCTGGGATGGCCAGAGCGGTTAAATTAGGTGCATAGTGCATCGGTGCATCTGCACTGGTAATTCTTCTAATGGGTGCATCTAAATAATCGAAGCCTTCTTTTTGAATACGGTAACTTAATTCAGAAGAAACAGAGGCAAATGGCCATTGCTCTTCCACTATTACTAATCTATTGGTTTTTTTCACGCTTTCTAAAACAGTCATCCAATCTAATGGACGAATGGTTCTAAGATCAATGACTTCTGCGCTAATGCCTTCCTTCTCCAATTCCTCAGCAGCCCCTAATGCCACTTTCATCATCTTGCTATAAGATACAATGGTAATATCACGGCCTGGTCTTTTTACATCGGCAAGACCTAAGGGAATATAATATTCTTCTTCAGGCACTTCGCATTTATCTCCATACATCACTTCACTTTCCAAGAACATGATAGGATCTTCTTCATAACGAATAGCTTGCTTTAATAAACCTTTTGCATCATATCCATTAGAAATAGACACTACTTTGATACCTGGTATATTGGCCAAATAACTTTCAAAAGCAGTTGAATGTTGTGCCCCTAATTGGCCCGCACTTCCATTAGGCCCTCTCATGACTATAGGACAGCCTATTTGGCCTCCACTCATCGCTAGCATCTTACTAGCCGTATTTAATATTTGATCCAAGGGAAGTACCGCAAAATTCCAAGTCATGAATTCAACAATTGGTCTTAAACCATTTTGTGCAGCTCCCACAGCAACTGCTGTAAAGCCTAATTCAGAAATAGGAGTATCTATAACGCGTTTAGCACCAAATTCAGCTAACATACCCTGGCTTACTTTATATGCACCATTGTATTCAGCTACTTCCTCTCCCATTAGCAAGACCCTTTCATCTCTTCTCATCTCTTCGCTCATGGCTTCTCGGATGGCTTCTCTTAAGGCAATTGAACGCATGAATAACTATTTAATTTGAGTTGCAAAAATAGAGATTTATATAGGAAAAATGTAATTATTTGACATAAAAAAAATCCCCTCCACCTGAGCTAGTCAGGAGAGGGGATTTAAAATCTAACCCACCCTAAAACGAATTATAATACGTTATATGCAAAACTTATATAGTAAAGGCCACCTATTGCAGGGCTACCAAAACCAGTATAATAGTATTTGTTCATTACGTTAGTTCCACCTATTTTAACCAAAGACTTAATTTTTGGTACTTTATAAGTAAGAACAGCATCTACTGTATTGTAAGAAGGAACATTACCAGCTACGAAAGTACCTTCATAAGCAACTTCATCTTGGTAGTGAACGCTAATATTGAAACCTAATCTGTCATTCATCAATAAACCTGGATGGCTTAACCCGAAGTTAGATCTCCAAGTAGGTGTATTGAAATAAGAGATAAAGCCAGCAGGTAATTCACCAATTTCATCTGTAAATAAATTTGCAGTAAATACAAAACGATTAGGTAATAAATAATCTACTGAAGCACCCCATCCTTTTGTAGAAACATTATCAGCAGCATTAGTATAGATACTATAAGCAATTCTCTTATTCGCATCTAAAACATCTAATGGACTTGGGTTAGCAGCATTTCTTGATTGCAACACCGTTACACCACTGATGAAATTCTGATAGCGACCTGCGTATGCGTAGAAATCAACTAATAATTTCTTAGCAATTAAAGTTTTGTAACCAATTTCAAATGAATTCATTGATTCTGGTTTAAACTCTCCAAATACTTGTTGCTTTAATAATGCAGGATTTACATTTCCTGTAGCAGCAGCTGCACCAAATTGGTTCACACTTGCTAAAGTATAAGCAGGGTTCGTATTGAATTTATAGTAATCTCTTAATTGAGGTAAACCTCCCATTAAACGAGTACCACCACCCACTAACAAGTTAATCCATTGGTTTTGAGTCGTTGGGAAACGATATGCGTTTTGATAAGAAATACGAATATTATTATCTTCTGCTACTTTCACCACTGCAGAGAATCTTGGAGTGAATTTACCTTTGAAGTTAGTGTTCTTGTCATAACGTCCTGAGAATGATAATTTCAAAACATCTCCAAAGAATTTCTTAGAAAGTTGAGAAAAAGCACCTGTCTCGTTAATATATAATCTTCCAGTTGTATCAGCAAATAATGTTCCTTGAGAATTCAAGGTATATAATTTTGCAGTTCCACCCACTAACCAGTCAATATCATACTTATTTA
>JBEIIN010000148.1:0-4076 GCA_040380795.1 Sediminibacterium sp.
CTACTCAAAATCAATGAATGATTTAGGAATGCAATTAACTAGCATTGAAAATAAATACAAGACAGCAACGAGTGCAAAAGACTCTGCCAATTTTAAAGAATTGTATTTAACTAAAGACAAAGAAGTGAAAGCAGCTAGAACCAATGTGATAAAAACCTATCCAGGTTCTATGACCAGCTTCTTTTTAAATGTAATGCAACGCCCAGAAGCCCCGGCCATACCTACTATCAATGGTAAGCTAGATTCACTTTATCCCTACTATTATGTAAAAAATCATTTCTGGGACGATGTTGTTTTTAATGATAACCGTTTACTGCGCACCCCTTTTTTTGAAGACAAGCTAGATGAATATTTTAAAAATTATGTTTCCCGCGAACCTGATTCAATTATTGAGGAACTACAGTATATGTTAACAGTAGCTAAAACAGGTAAAGAAATTTATCCTTTTTTACTATTTAAATTTACCAATAAATATATTACACCAGAATTCATGGGGCAAGAAAAAGTGTTCTTACACTTATTCCAAAACTTTTTTGCCAAAGGCGATACAGTACTTTTAAATGAGGCTTCAAAAAAATCTATTACAGAAAGGGCCTACAGTATGATGGCCAATCAATTGGGCTTAGCTGCGCCTAGCTTGGTTATTAATACGCCCGAGAATAAAAAAGTTTCTTTGTATGATCAAAAGGCGGCTTATACCTTTCTTGCTTTTTGGGACCCTACTTGTAGCCATTGTAAAGTAGAAATTCCAAGACTAGATTCTTTTTACAAAGCTGCTTGGAAAAATTTAAACATAAAAATATTTTCAGTCAATACTAATTTTAAAGAAGTAGGGGCATGGAAAACATTTATTCAAGAAAACCATTTAGAAAATTGGACCCACGCTTATCAAACAGAAGAGGATTTAAATAAAGAAATAAAAGCGGGGCTTCCCACCACTATTCGTCAACAGTATGATGTATTTAAAACACCTACTTTTTATTTATTAGATGCGAATAAAAAAATTATAGCTAAAAATTTAAGCCTAGAACAGTTCAACGATTTTTTACAAAACGCGAATAATAAATCGACGCCTAAAAAATAGCTGGCCTAAAATACAGCGGCCACTACATCTTTAACCACCTTCGGCTTGCCCAAGGTATAGTAATGTAAAACGGGTACACCAGCAGCTTTCAGCTCCTTGCTTTGCATAATTAACCACTCGGTGCCCACTTGCTCACAAGCCTCGTCGGTAGTGGCTGCCAGCATAGCGTTTCTTAAATCCGAAGGAATATCTACATAAAAAATATTCGGTAAAATAGTTAACTGCTTTTTATTAGTAATAGGTTTGAGTCCTGGAATAATGGGCACTGTAATACCAATGCTTCTGCAAGCGTCTACATAGTCGAAAAACTTTTTGTTGTCAAAAAACATTTGTGTCATAATGTATTCAGCACCTGCCTCTACTTTATCTTTTGCTCTTTGTAAATCAAATTCCATACTAGGCGCTTCAAAATGTTTTTCAGGATAACCCGACACGCCCATGCAAAAATTAGTTTTGCTACCGTTCACAATATCCTTGTCTAAATATTCACCCTTATTTAAGCCTACTACTTGTTCTAATAATTCAATAGCTTGCTTATTTCCATTGGGCTCTGGTATAAATGTTTTTTGATTTTTTTCAGCGTCGCCTCTTAAAACCAATAAATTATCAATGCCTAAAAATTGTAAATCAATTAAGGCATCTTCTGTTTCTCTTTTTGAAAACCCTCCACAAATAATATGAGGTACTGCATCTACATTATAGTGGTTCATAATAGCCGCACAAATACCTACCGTGCCAGGTCGTTTACGCACATCTATTTTTTCCTGCGTTCCATCTTCTTTTGTTCTTGTGATAGTTTCACTGCGGTGGTAAGTTACATTAATCCATGAAGGCTTAAATTCCATTAGAGGATCTAAGTGTTCATATATATAAGAAATGGTTTTACCTTTTAGAGGAGGTAGTACCTCAAACGACACTAATGTGTCCTTGGCTTTTGCCAAATGTTCCGTAACCTTCATATTCAAATTGCTTTACTAGTGTTTGGGTTGTTTCTAAATAGAAACCTAACGCAATACGCTATGGTGCAAAAATATATAATATTATTAAGCTATAGGTCGAAAAGCCCCATTTACCCTTATTTTTGTGTAAATTTCTACTGTGATACTCGCTATACATACCGATAAACTAATAAAGCAATACAAGGGCCGCAAAGTAGTGGACCAAGTAAGCATTTCTGTGAAACAAGGAGAGATTGTGGGCTTATTGGGGCCCAATGGTGCAGGCAAGACCACCACTTTCTATATGGTGGTTGGTTTAATAGCCCCCGATGAAGGACGCGTATTCTTGAATGAGGAAGATATTACTAGGCTCCCCATGTATAAAAGAGCACAAATGGGCCTAGGTTATTTGCCACAGGAAGCCAGTGTGTTTAGAAAGTTAACAGTGGCAGATAATATTATGGCCGTTTTAGAAATGACCAAACTTACTAAGGGCGAAAGAGAATTTAAATTAGAAAGTTTATTGGATGAATTTAATTTGCATCAGGTGCGCAATAATAATGGCGATAGTTTAAGTGGGGGCGAAAGAAGAAGAACTGAAATAGCTAGAGCATTGGCGGTAGATCCTAAATTTATTTTATTAGATGAGCCATTCGCAGGAGTGGATCCTATTGCAGTGGAAGATATACAGTCAGTAGTAGCTAGATTAAAATTAAAAGACATTGGTATTTTAATTACAGATCATAATGTAAACGAAACACTTTCTATTTGTGATAGAGCCTATTTATTAATAGAAGGAAAAATATTTAAACATGGTACTGCGGAAGAATTAGCAGAAGACGATCAAGTGCGTCGATTATACTTAGGCACGAACTTTGAATTAAAACGCAAAGACTGGATCATTGAAATGGGCCAGAAAGCAAGATAAGCAAGCTATGAAAATATTTAGCCCCGCATTGTCAAGATTAGCGCGCCTTCGTTATGGGCAAATTGAACATTGGGTGAACGACCCTATTTCGGCACAAAGAGAAGTTTTACAAGATTTAATTACACATGGTCAGTATACACAGTTTGGTTTAAAATATCAATTTGCAGAAATATTTGATATTCGAAAATTTAAAGCTACCGTTCCTATTCACGAATACGAAGACCTCAAACCTTATATAGAACAAATATTAGAAGCAGAAGAAGGTGTGCTCTGGAACACGCCTGTAGAGTGGTTTGCGAAGAGTAGTGGTACCACCAGTGATAAAAGTAAATTTATTCCACTCACTAAAGAAAGTATTGAAGACAACCATTTTCAAGCGTCCAAAGATGTACTTACTAGTTATTATCATGCACTACCCGATAGTGATTTATTAACCGGTAAAGGCTTAGTTATTGGTGGAAGTCATCAAGTGCATCCTATTAAAGATGATATTCAATTTGGTGATTTAAGCGCGGTCTTATTACAAAATTCTCCTTTCTGGGCGGGCTTTATTCGTACGCCTGAATTATCCATTGCCTTAATGGATGAGTGGGAAAATAAAATAGAAAGCTTAGCACAAAGTACGATTGAAGAAAATGTTACTTCTATTTCAGGCGTACCTACTTGGAACCTGGTCTTATTAAAAAGAATTTTAGAAATTACGGGTAAGGCAAACATAAAAGAAGTTTGGCCCAATTTTGAATTATATATTCACGGCGGTGTTTCTTTCACTCCCTATAAAGAACAATTCAATAAAGTCATTGGACCTAATTGTAATTATATAGAAATATATAATGCCAGTGAAGGTTTTTTTGCGGCCCAAGATAGAATTGATGAAGAGGGTATGTTACTCTATTTACAACATGGCATTTTTTATGAGTTTATGCCAGTGGAGGAATATGGAAAGGCACATCCCATTACGTATGGATTAAATAAAGTGGTGATAGGAAAAAATTATGCCATTGTTATAAGTACCAATAGTGGACTATGGCGTTATTTAGTGGGAGACACTATTCAATTTGTAAGTATAAGCCCTTTCCGTATAAAAGTAAGTGGAAGATTAAAACAATTTATCAATGCCTTCGGA
>JBEIIN010000149.1:0-4055 GCA_040380795.1 Sediminibacterium sp.
AAACGGTGCACATTGGCTTCACGTGCACGGTAGTCACCTCCTTTAATAGTATCATAGAATAATCTGAATATACTATCTCCATCGTTCTGATAATTCTTAGCAGCATTAATTCCACCTTGTGCAGCAATACTATGTGCTCGGCGTGGAGAATCTTGAAAACAAAATGCTTTTACTTTATAACCCAACTCAGCCATAGAGGCGGCAGCGGATGCGCCTGCAAGTCCAGTGCCCACAATAATGACTTCCATTTTTCTTTTGTTGGCAGGGTTCACTAGTTTACAATGTCCTTTGTAATCGACCCATTTGTCATCTAGATTTCCGGAAGGTATTTTAGCGTCTAACATATTTAATCTTTTATCTATCGTTTAGAATATATTTATTTTGAATTTTTAATTTACCCAGTGTAAATAAAAACTAATAGGCATTAAAGCAAATACTAATGGAATAATGATGGCAAAGCCAAAGCCTATAGAGCTAATCATTGCATGGTATCTTTTATTATGTACCCCAATTGTTTTGAAGGCACTTTGAAAACCATGTGCTAAGTGGTAGCCCAGTGAAATACAAGAAATTACATAGAATATTACCACCCAAACATTTTCAAAAGTATCCTGCATGACTGCATATAAATTATGTACTATAAAGCCATTGCCTAAATCCATTTCCTCCACTCCTGTAATACGAGAAGGAACCCAAAAATGTTTCCAATGCATTACAAAAAACATAAGAAGTATAGTTCCTAAAATGGCCATGCTTCTGCTATACCATTTACTACCTTTTGAATAATTTACTTCATAGCCAATTTTTCTCTTGCTTCTATTTTCTAAGGTTAGCATATAGCCTTGAATAATATGTAGAAAAATACCTAAGAATAATCCTATTTCTAAAATTCTTGGCACTATAAAGCTTCCCATAAAATGGGCAGCTTTGTTGAACATGACGCCTCCGTCCATTGCCCAAATACAAGCATTTAATCCTGCATGCACTACTAAGAATAAGACTAAGAAAATACCCGTGAAAGCCATTACTAATTTTTTTCCCACGGAGGATGTAAACATTTGCTTAAAGGTCATAATAAGATGTATTTTAAATCGACGTAAAGTTAAGTATGAATTGCGAGCTTAGAATAATTCGTTGCATGATTTTTCCTAGATTTTATAAATTATTAAAACAAGTCCTTCAAAAAGCCCCCTTTAGATAAGTTATTCACCACTTGTATAAAAATTGAGCCGTGAACATTTATTGACTTAATTTTATACCATGATTAAAGTGTTAACTATACTTTGGAATAGCTTTAAAATGGCCCTTGGAGAGCTAAAAGCGAATAAACTAAGAACCTTTCTTTCCTTATTTGGTATCACCATTGGTATCTTTTGTATCATAGGTGTTTTAGCCACCATTGACAGTTTACAATCAAAAATCAAAAGCGACTTATCTAGTTTTGGAAACAACTCGGTTTATATCGATAAATGGGATTATTCTGGAGGCCCAGAATACCCATGGTGGAAATTTGTTAAGCGTCCAAGTATGAAAATAGAGGAAATGGATTTCGTTAAAAAGAAGAGTACGCTGGCTTCCAATATGGCTTTTGTGATGCAAACCCAAGAGTCTTTTTCATATGAGGATAATGTATTAAAGGGGGTCAATATATACGGTATTACTCCAGAGTATAAAAAAATACAATCTTTTGATATTGGATATGGTAGGTTTTTAAGTGAGTCAGATTTTACGCGTGGAGTGCCTTATGCAGTTATAGGATATAAAGTAGCAGAGGAATTATATGGCAAGGCAGATAAGGGTGTGGGTAAAACCATTACCTATAATGGCCGTAAACTTTTAGTGATAGGGGTTATTGAAAAACAAGGTTCTGCCATTATTAATGGCTATGACTATGATAAGAGTACTATTGTTGCGCATAATTATTTGGCTTCGGTGTATAATCCCGATAATTTAAGCCCCGTTATTATGGTGCAACCGAAGACTGGCATTACTTCTAAGGCTTTACAAGAAGAGTTAACAGGTATTATGCGTCAAATTAGAAAACTGAGTCCTACACAGGATGATAACTTCACTTGTAATGATGTAGCGCAATTTAAAGACCAGGTAGAAAGTGTATTTGGTGCAGTAAACCAAGGAGGATGGGCCATTGCAGGACTCTCTTTAATAGTGGGTGCATTTGGTGTAGCCAATATTATGTTTGTGACAGTAAGAGAAAGAACAAGTCAAATTGGATTAAAAAAAGCAATAGGTGCTAAGAGTTCTTCTATCTTATATGAGTTTTTATTAGAGAGTGCTTTTTTATGTATTATAGGGGGGCTAGTGGGGTTATTATTAGTTTGGTTACTCACTCTAGCACTTAGTACGGTGCTTCCATTTGCTATTACTATCGCACCTAGTATTATTTTTCTAGCCTTTAGTATTTGTATTATTTTAGGGGTGGTTTCAGGCATTATTCCTGCCTCCATTGCTGCTAAAATGAATCCTGTAGAAGCTATTAGAACTAAGTAATTTTTAAGCTTTATCTTTGTGTGGTGAATACAAAGCCCATTACTATATTAGCTATAGAGTCTTCCTGCGATGAAACCGCGGCCTCCATTATTGTTAATGGAAAAATCCTTTCCAATTTTATTGCCAATCAAACAGTGCATGAAAAATTTGGTGGCGTGGTACCAGAACTAGCCAGCAGAGCACATATGGAAAATATTGTGCCGGTGGTAGACGCTGCTTTAAAAAAAGCCTTTCCTGAAAATACCCCTACAAAAAGTTTAACAAAATTAGATGCCATTGCTTTTACACAGGCGCCAGGTTTAATTGGTAGTTTATTAGTGGGTGCACAATTTGCAAAGTCTTTAGCTTTGGCATTGGACAAACCTTTAATTGCAGTACATCATATGCAAGCGCATGTACTCGCTAATTTAATAGACGATCCTAAGCCTAGCTTTCCTTTTTTATGTTTAACAGTGAGCGGTGGTCATACACAAATAGTAAGATGTAATAGCGCTTCTGAAATGATTATACTGGGTGAAACCATTGATGATGCTGCAGGAGAAGCCTTTGATAAAATTTCAAAACTATTAGGACTGCCTTATCCTGGAGGACCGCTTTTAGATAAATTAGCACAGAAGGGTAATCCAAAAGCCTTTGTTTTTGCAAAACCTCAAGTACCTAATTTAGATTATTCTTTTAGTGGCTTAAAAACCAGTGTGCTCTATTTTTTACAAAAACAATCGCCTGAATTTATTCAAGAAAATTTGAATGATTTATGTGCTTCTGTTCAATACACCATTGTGGAGATTTTACTAAAACAACTTAAAAAGGCCATTCAAGAAACTTGCATTCAGGAGTTCTGTATTGCAGGGGGTGTAAGTGCCAATTCAGGCCTTCGACATGGGGTGGCCCAACTTGCTGAAAAAACAAAGTCCACGGTATTTTTACCTGCCTTTGAATACTGTACCGATAATGCCGCTATGATTGCTATGGCGGCCCATTTTAAGTATCTAGAGGGGGCTTTTGAAAGTTTAACTGTTACCGCCTCTGCAAGATCGAATTGGTAAATTAAAAAGGATTAACTTTGCAGCCTCAAAAATAGTTTAGCAATGATTAGTGCAAGAAACGTCACTTTGGCCTATGGTAAAAGGGTTTTATTCGATGAAGTTAATATTAGCTTCACGAAAGGAAACTGTTATGGTATTATTGGCGCCAATGGTGCAGGTAAGTCTACATTTTTAAAAATATTAAGTGGGGAAATAGAACCCAATAAAGGAACAGTGGAAATTACCCCAGGTGAAAGAATGGCGGTATTAAAACAAAACCAATTTGAGTTTGATGAGCAAACTGTATTGAATACGGTGATGCAAGGACATAAGCGTATGTGGGAAGTAATGCATGCCAAAGATGCTTTATATGCTAAAGAAGATTACACTGAAGAAGATGGTCTTAAAGAAGGAGAGTTGGAAGCAGAGTTTGGATAGATGGGAGGCTATGAAGCAGAAATTAATGCAGCAAGTTTATTAAGTGAGTTATGGGTGAAGGAATCTATTCACAAAGACTTAATG
>JBEIIN010000150.1:0-3974 GCA_040380795.1 Sediminibacterium sp.
GCCTATACGCCTGCTGCCAATAGATCGGATAGCAAGCTATTAGTATGGGATAAAGAGATCATTGCAGAAAGCACCTATAATCATATTGCAAAGTTCATCCCCGAAAAGGCAGCTTTATTTTTTAATAATAGTAAAGTGATTGCTGCAAGAATTCATTTTCAAAAAGCAAATAATTCAAAGATTGAAATTTTCTGTTTAGAACCTAGCAACAATTATCAACCTATCTCTATGGCCATGCAGGCAACTCAAAAAGTAGAGTGGATTTGTTTAGTAGGTGGTGCTAAAAAATGGAAAGAAGATTATTTAGAAAAAGAATTTGAACTTATTAGGCCATCAATCATTGGAGAAAATAAAGGGGAACATAAAGTTGTAAATAAACCAGCTAAGAATACGAATAACAGTATCAGCATTAAAGTGCGTGCTAAAAAAATTAAATCAATTGACGGCAAATTTTTAATTGAATTTTCATGGGATAATGATACCATTAGCTTTTCTGAAATTATTGAACATATTGGAAGCATCCCGCTGCCACCCTATATACAAAGAGCCACCACCCAGGAAGATAAAGATAGATATCAAACTACTTATGCCAAAGAAGAAGGATCCGTAGCAGCACCTACCGCAGGTCTTCATTTTAATGAAGCTGTATTTGAATCGCTTGCCAAAAAAAAATGCAGCACTCATTTTATTAGTTTACATGTGGGAGCTGGTACTTTTATGCCCGTTAAAACAGATAAAATTACAGACCATGAAATGCATGCAGAAGTTTTTGAAATTACTACTGCTACTCTAACAGATTTAATAGATATCGCAAAACAAAAAGAAATAAATCCGGCCCAGTATACGCCAGTCATTGTAGTAGGTACGACTACCTTAAGAACCCTAGAAACCTTATATTGGTTAGGGGTGAAATTAATACGTAATCCAAACCTATATGAAAGCAAGGACCTACACTTAGTTCAATGGGACGCCTATGAATCAAATAATGATACAAATAATGATTCTAAGCCCAGTATAGCTGTGAAAGATGCACTTTATAAATTATTAAGCTGGATGCAATCGCATCAAATGAAACAACTTATTACGAGTACACAATTAATGATTGTACCTGGATATACATTTAAAATTGCGAATGGCTTGGTGACTAATTTTCACCAACCAAAATCGACCTTACTTTTAATTATTGCAGCTATTACAGGAGATAAATGGAAAAGCATATACCAACATGCTATTGATAAGCAATACCGCTTTTTAAGCTATGGCGATGGCTGCTTTTTTACGATTAACGAGTAGACTAAAGTGTAAAATAGTAGGCTAAAGTAGTAAGCTCCTAAATTAATAATTATTAAAATTAATACCCTTTAAATTAATTAGGAAGTATAATTTCAATAGCTGTTCCAATGCCTAATTCGCTATTGACCGTAATTTGACCTTTATGCGAATCAATCACCCATTTCACATAACTCATTCCTAAACCATATCCTTTTACATCATGCACATTACCTGAATGCGCTCTGTAAAATTTTTCAAAAATATGTTTTCTTGCATTAGCATCCATTCCAATGCCTTTGTCTATAATACGAATACAAGTTTTATTGTGTAAAGTTTTCGTTTGAATAGCAATATCTATTTCGCTTTTTGAATACTTAATAGCATTATCTATTAAATTAGAGAGTACATGCAGTAAATGTTCTTCATCTACCTTAATGACAGAAGGATTGGCCTCTAAAATAGTTTGCACATTAGATGGCTTGCCTTCTAATTGTAATTTGAAACTATCTACTACCCCCAATATTAAATCATGTAATTCTACTTCTTGCTTATTCAGTTCGTTTTCTCTTTTATCTAACTGAGCTGCTTGCAAAATAGTTTCTACATGCTTATTCATTCTTATATTTTCCTCTTTAATAATACTACTGAAATAGTCCACTGACTTAGGATCGGTATTTACCTTAGTACTCTTCAAAGCATCTACTGCTAGGGAGATAGTAGCTAGTGGCGTCTTGAGCTCATGGGTCATATTATTAATAAAGTCTCTTTTTATCTCTACTAACTTACGCTGTGTCATAAGTGATCGAAAGGTAATAAAGAAGGCAGCGAGAACCACAATGATAAATAACACCACCCCTACAATTACCCATAATAAAGAGCGTAATAAATAATAGCGAATATTGGGCGCTACAATAATAATGGTTTCAAAGGGACCCGTAGGTTCCATGATATCAGCAGGTATTACCGTAATTCTTGCCTGTAGCGTATTCACTTCATCCGAAAAAACATCTTCAAATTTCTTACTCTTCATTTCAATATTGCCTTTTTTATCGGCAATGGCAAATTCGAAATCCAAGTCGTTTAGTCCATACTTATCAAGTGCTTGCCTTATCTTATTTTGCATTTCCTTATAGTTGTATATATCGGAAATGGTGGTTTCTTCAAAATTGTGTAAATGATAATCGTCATTTAATCCCAATCCCTTTTTAGGTAAGCGAAATGACAAACCACTATTTATTTTTTTACTTACATCATTAGAGACTAATACACCTGATTGATTAAGCTTATCTGATAACTGATTTTTTTGTAAAAACATCAGGCCCTGCAACCAAGATATTTGTATAAATAATATACCCAAAATAGACAGTGCTATTAAAATAAAAATGACAGGGAATGTTTTTTTCATAAGTTCAAGTTCGGTAGCGCCCCTAAGGCTATGTGAATATAAAAAAAATCCCGGCTACCATGGGCAACCGGGACAACTATTTAAAAACATCCAAAAAAATTAGGACGCTATTAACGCTTTTTATAAAACACCTTCTACCAAAACGGTAGCTTGGTTGTTTATCACTTCTACAAAGCCTCCTTGAATAGTAAAAGTTTCATCAGCAAGTCCTTTTTTCAAAACCTTTACCTTTCCCACACCCAAGGCGCTTACTAAGGGGGCATGCTTATCTAATATTTCAAATAACCCGTCAATACCTGGCAATTGAACGCCTTGTACTTCTCCGCTGTACAACTTTTTTTCGGGTGTCAAAATTTCTAATATCATGCGTACTATTTAAAATAAACGTTTAAAGTAATTAGGCTTGTGCCATCATTTTCTTTCCTTTCTCTACAGCATCTTCTAAAGTGCCCACTAAGTTAAAGGCTGCTTCAGGATACGCATCTACTTCGCCATCCATGATGGCATTGAATCCGCGAATAGTATCTTCAATAGAAACGAATACTCCTTTTAAACCTGTGAATTGTTCGGCTACGTGGAAAGGCTGAGATAAGAAACGTTGTACACGACGCGCACGAGATACGATTAATTTATCTTCATCACTTAATTCATCCATACCTAAGATGGCGATGATATCTTGAAGCTCTTTATAACGTTGTAAAATCATTTTTACTTTTTGCGCTGTTCCATAATGCGCATCACCAACAATAGCAGGTGTTAAAATTCTTGAAGTAGAATCCAAAGGATCTACTGCAGGATAAATACCTAAGTCAGCAATTTTACGAGAAAGTACAGTTGTCGCATCTAAGTGTGCAAAGGTAGTAGCTGGTGCTGGATCGGTTAAGTCATCTGCAGGAACATATACCGCTTGCACTGAAGTGATAGAACCACTCTTAGTAGAAGTGATACGCTCTTGCATAAGTCCCATCTCTGTTGCTAAAGTTGGTTGATAACCCACCGCTGATGGCATACGACCCAATAATGCCGATACCTCAGAACCTGCTTGTGTAAAACGGAAGATATTATCTACGAAAAATAAAATGACTTTTCCTTTTCCAGTGCCATCTCCATCACGGAAATATTCTGCAATTGTTAAACCACTCAAAGCCACACGCGCACGTGCTCCTGGAGGTTCATTCATTTGTCCGAACACGAAAGTCGCTTTTGACTCTTTTAGTTCTTTCAAATTCACTTTGCTTAAATCCCATCCGCCTTCTTCCATGCTATGTTTGAAATCATCACCATATTTCATGATACC
>JBEIIN010000151.1:0-3931 GCA_040380795.1 Sediminibacterium sp.
AAGCCTGGTATTTAATTGATCATAGGCATCCGTAGCTGCGTTCTTATCATATACCTTTCTGCTTGTCTTACCAATACTTTGACTTAAATAAGCATTGAATTCAAGTAATGATTTTTTACCCAAGGGCTCGGTATATACTACATTGGCTGAATAAGAAAGGGTATTGCCTTTCCTAATATTTTGTTGGTCTAAGATGGAGTCTTTTAACAAGACGCCTCCAGTTCCGTAAATGAATTGATCGGTAAATTGAGTTCCTTTCGCATTAGACTCGTTATAACTATTGGTAATGGTAGATGAAATGGTACGGCCCTTTTTTGCAAACTTTTTTCTTAATAATAAATTACTAGCCGCATTACTTGCATCTGTTACACTAGTTGATGCTGAACGGTTAGCATTGGTTTTAGTTTTAAAAGCGTCTGGTAAAAAAGTTTCAGTAGTATCATAAGACTCAGAAGTCCCATTTTGCCTTCCTATACTAGGTGTAAACCTATAAGAGAAGGTTTCTGAAACTGTTTGGTCAATAGTGCTACCATAGTTTTGTTGTTGGTTTCTCGTAACAGATCTTGAATTAGAGGTTCTGTTAAATAAATTACCTGGCGTTAAATTTTGTGTAAATGAATTACTATTATTATTACGCTCCACGTCATTCAATGAAAAATTAGCATTGAAATTTGTTTTCTTATTATTAAATAAATTAGAATAATTACCGCCGCCAGAAAATGTGGTCGCCACCCCTTGTGCATTGTTATCAGTTCCACCGCCGCCGCCAAAATTTAGTGTTATACCCCCGCCACCACCTGGTCTTCCGCCACCACCGCCAGAAAAATTAGCAATGTCTCTACTCGAAAACCCTTGTCTATTGGTGTTATTAGCCGTTCCTATTAAGGTGTATTGTTCGTCATTATTTAATCTATTCCAATTACCTTGTCCGTCATACCTACTTGGTGTGCCTACGCCTCCAGTTAATTTTCCAAAATTGGATTGGTTTCTATCTTTTTTTACTTTTAAATTTATTGCCGTCTCTTCTGTACCATCATCAATACCTGTAAACATGGCTTGATCCGATTTACGATCATAAACTTGTATTTTATCAATCGCATCTGCAGGTAAATTCCTAGTGGCCATTTTAGGGTCTCCTGTAAAAAATTCTTTTCCATTCACAAATACCTTGGTCACCGTTTTTCCATTCACCGTAATACCCCCCGATTTATCTACTTCAATGCCTGGCATTTTTTTTAATAAATCTTCCACAACTGCATTCGGTGGTGTTTTAAAATTTTCTGCATTGAATTCTATAGAGTCGCCATTAATAACGACTGGAGGCCTGCGTGCAGTAACGGTAACGGTTGACATTTTACTAGCATCTTCTAAATAAATATTATTGAGATTCAAAACAGGAGTAGTGCCTGTTTTAAAAGCAAACCATTGTTGTTGATAGCCTACATAAGAAATAGACAATAAATATTTTCCAGCGGGTACATTCTTAATATTGAAAAAACCATCCTCATTGCTTCTAGTAAAACTGACTAAAGAGGAATCCTGTGAGCGTACTAAAGAAATAGTTGCATAAGGCAGGGCTCTTTTAGCGGCACTATCCATAATCGTACCCTCAATTTGAATATTTTGAGCAATGGATGAATAACTCATTAATAGTAAGCTATTTAGAATAAGAAGCCTGAGCATACTGGTTTTTTTCATATTTGTAAAAATACGATTCCATTCGTAAATAGGCCAATTTTAGGCCCATTTTGCTTGGTTTTTATTTAAAAAACGGCATTTATTGATAAACGGCAATTCAAAGCCAATTTTGAAGTCAATTTTTTCACCTATTTAGCTAACTTTCAAAAAAATTACCAATGAGAAAATATACAATTACCTGCGTTTTGAGTTGGATGCTTTTAATGATGTTTGGTTTAACCAACAGCTATGCACAACCAAAAACAAATGCTGTAAAAGACAGCACTAATTTTACAAGCTATAAAGGTATGCCCTTAAAAGCAACACGTGCCATTGCTATGAAAACAAGCGAAGGTACTTGGACCTCTTTAGCGATTAGCCCAGATGGAAAAACTATTTTATTTGATTTAATGGGAGATATTTATAGCATGCCCGCAGAAGGCGGTAAAGCAATAGCGATTACCAAGGGAATGGCTTATGACAATCATCCTAGCTATAGCCCAGATGGAAAAAGAATTTTATTTATTTCAGATAGAGGCGGTGCAGAAAATTTATGGTATATCGATATTGCTAAAAAAGATACCATTGCTTTAACGGAAGATCAAAATCAAAATTTTCCAGGCGCTGTATATACACCCGATGGTAATTATATAGTGTATACGAAAGGTAGAAGAAATACAAAATTGTATTTAATGCATAAAAATGGAGGCGCGGGTACTTCTTTAATTTCTTTACCAGCAAATTTAAAAACAATTGATCCTGCAGTAAGTGCAGATGGAAGATATATTTATTATTCTGCAAGAATGGGTGCTTGGAACTATAATGCGATGTTGCCACAATACAGTATTGGCGTGTATGATAGAGATAAAGGAACCACGCGTACCATTGCTTCAAGATATGGCTCTGCTTTCACGCCGGTGCTTTCTAAAGATGGAAAGTGGATGGTATATGGAACAAGATTTGAAGATAAAACAGGACTAGTGAAACGTAATTTAAAAACAGGAGAAGAAACATGGTTGGCTTATCCTGTGCAAAGAGATGATCAAGAATCGATTGCGGTATTAGGTGTATTACCTACTATGACTTTCACGCCAGACAGTAAAAATTTATTAGCTTCTTATGGTGGAAAAATTCATAGCATTGATATTGAAACCGCTGCACAAAAAGAAATTAGCTATACAGTAGAGGCAAGTATTGAAATGGGCCCAGAAGTACTTTTCAAATACCCTATTAAAGACACGAGTGCCGCACAAGCCACTCAAATTAGAGATGCAGTTCCATCACCTGATGGAAAAAAATTAGCCTTTACTGTATTGAATAAATTATATATAATGGACTATCCGAATGGAACGCCTAAAAAATTAACTAAAAATAATTTTACAGAAGCGCAACCTATTTGGAATGCTAATGGCAAAACCATTTATTTTGCTACCTGGTCTGAAAAAGGGGGAAGTATTAGAAGTATTGATCTTGCTTCAGGTAGCGAGACAACGCTTACTAAAGAAAATGCTTTATACCAAGGCTTATCCATCAACCCAGCAGGGAATAGACTTGTATTTAACAGAACTACTGTTCAAAAATTTAAAGACTCAAAAGACCCAACTTATAACGATGATGAAGATGAACTATGTTGGTTAGATTTAAATGATGGAAGTATACATGTTATTGATAAATCCAATGGACGTGGCAATGCTCATTTTGTAAATGGCGAAGACCGTATTTATTTAAATAAATATGGTAAATTAACTTCTATTCAATGGGATGGTGGAGATGAAAAAGAAATTGTAAAAATTACAGGTATTACCACTTTTGGTAGTGTTGCACAATGGAAAGGAAGGCCTGTTGCAGATGTATTAGACTTAGATGAAGAAGATGAAGATGCCGCTAAAGAAAATAATCCTGCTTCAAGCGCGAATACCATTTTAATGTCGCCATTAGGTAAAGCAGCTATTGCACAAGTGAATAATAATATTTACTATATCACTATTCCACAAGCTGGTAAATTAGTAGAGATTTCTGTAGCAGATGCTAAGAGCGCAGCCTTCCCAAGTAAACTCTTAACAGAGATGGGTGGCGAGTTTCCAAGCTGGTAAGCTAATGGAAAAATTGTACACTATAGTTTAGGCGCTGCACATTTTACTTATGATATTGACGCTTCTTATGCATTTGATGATAGATTAGCCATGGCTAAAAAAGCAGAAGCTGCCATTAAAAAAGATACCACAGCTAAAGACAGTACTAAAAAAGTAGATAT
>JBEIIN010000152.1:0-3906 GCA_040380795.1 Sediminibacterium sp.
AAAAGGGCATCCAAAAACGAACTACTATATAATCGGGTTTTATTTTTCTTAGTTCATTTCCTACTTTCAACCAATTGAAAGGATTGATGGAATTAATACAGGCCTTAATCTTTAGACCAATGGGTGCTGGTTCTTTAGATAACTGGGTAGAACCTGGAAATAAGAAACTAGGGTATTGTAAAGAGAATGTATAAATACTCGTATCATAACCTTTCTCCATAAACTGTGTAGCTAATCGCTCATTAAAAGTAGCTAATCCTCCTGCTCTTAGTGGCCAAGCAGATCCTATAATAATCACTTTCTTATTCATTTGAAAAGATTATTAATTAGCTATTGAAACCCAGTTTATCTTCAATTAAATAGTTATTTCTATCAACAGCACTACGATTCACTAATTCTGCAATGAAACCAGCTAAGAATAATTGAACACCTATAATCATAGAAACCAAGGCAATATAAAAAGCAGGCTTATTAGTGACTGAAAAATCGGGGTTCATAAATTTGTCAAATACAATATTGCCAAAAGAAATGAAACCTATTAAGAAAAACAAGCTTCCAATTAAGCCAAAAAATTGCATGGGCTTTTTACCAAACTTCGATAAAAACTGAATGGTCATTAAGTCTAAAAAACCATTAACAAAACGCTCCCAACCAAATTTAGTAGTACCGTATTTTCTAGCTTGGTGTACTACTACTTTCTCTCCAATTTTAGAAAATCCAGCCCATTTAGCCAAAATAGGAATGTAGCGGTGCATCTCTCCAAATACTTCAATACTTTTTATCACTTTTAGTTGATAGGCCTTGATACCACAATTAAAATCGTGTAAAACAATACCAGAACTTCTTCTTGCAACAGCATTATAAATTTTAGAAGGAATATTCTTAGTGAAAGTATTATCATATCTCTTTTTCTTCCATCCACTTACTAAATGATAACCCTCTTTGGTAATCATGTCATAAAATTCAGGAATCTCGTCAGGGGAATCTTGTAAGTCGGCATCCATAGTTACTACAATATCACCTTGCGCCATTTTAAAGCCTTCATTCAATGCTGCAGACTTTCCGTAATTGCGTTGAAATTTAATACCTTTTAAAGAAGGGTAGCTAGCTCTCAATGTTTGAATTGTATTCCAACTATTATCCTTACTTCCATCATCCACCATAATTACCTCATAGCTGTAATTATGCGTTTGCATTACACGGTCAATCCACTGCATTAATTCAGGCAATGATTCGGCTTCGTTAAATAATGGTATAACTACAGAAATTTGCATAAATAATAATTAAGAAGCTGGATTGGAAAAAGGATCAAGAGGATTCTTTTTAGCAATACCTGCACCAATGAGCGATGCAATAGCACCTGTAAATCCAGTTCCTAAAATAGTACCGCCTATGGCAAAAGGAATAAAGAATTTTTTAGTCATAGACATGGCTTGCTCAATCATCTCATCTGTCATTTTAGGATTCTCTAACATTTGCTTTCTAGAAATCTCTAAAATCATATCCACCATGTCTGGGAATAAAACTTTAAAGGCAAGTAGCGTATAAGCAGTTGTGATGACTATTAAAACTGCAGTGGTTTTAAAACCATGTGCAAATAAATTACCAAAAGTTACATTATTGTTATTTTGATTCGCATAAAGAATGTTACCATAAATGATGCCTCCCATTACCACAACTGTGCTCACCCAAGTTAACCAACTGTACTCGAATAAATTAAATACATACATTACTACACTAAATACAATAGAAAATGCACTTAATAGTAAACCTTTCACAATATGAGTAGTTACTGGAGTATTTGTATTATCTATAGTTTCCATAATTTTTATTTTTTTAGATATTTAGTATACTACTAAATTATTAATGTATTATTTATTAGCGTAATTATTTATTAATTGATAATTTGCCTTTTACATAAGTACCTAGTACTTTTCCTTTTAAGTCAATATCCCAGAAAGGGGAATTAGCAGACTTACTTTTAGAACTTTCTTTAGATAATTTTGTTGTTTCTTTTGTGCTAAATAGGGTTAGTTCAGCTTCAGCACCTTCACCAATACTGGCAGAAGAAAGGTTGAAAATATTTCTAGCGTTACTTGAAAACAATTCAGATAATCTTGCTTCAGATAAAGAAGGTATAGCTTGCTTCACAGCAGCAAAGCTAGTTTCAATTGAAGCTATTCCTGCTTTTGCATTTTCGAATTCTATAGTTTTACCATCCCAATCCTGCGGCATATGATGTGTGCTAATGCAATCTACTGTACCGTTTTCAACAGCAGCGATTAAAGCTTTTTGATCTTCTTTAGTTCTTAGTGGAGGAAACACTTTTAATAAAGTATCGTAGTTGTTTAAATCTTCTTCTGTAAAGAACAAATGATAAGGCGTTACGCTACAAGTAATTTGAAGTCCTTCTTTTTTAGCCGCAGTTATTAAAGCAATTCCTTTAGCGGTACTTACCCCTGTGATATGTAATTTTGAGCCGGTATATTTTAGTAATTCAATATCTCTATGTATAATTAATTCTTCAGCAATAGAAGGAATACCAGGCAATCCTAATCTTGTAGATAAGATGCCTTCGTTCATTAATCCTAAACTTCCTAAGCTTTTATCGATAGGCATTTGTATCACCACACCTTCAAAAGCTTTTACATACTGTAAGGCTTTTAAAAATAGTAGGGTAGATTGAACGGGGTATAAACCATCACTGAATGCAACTGCTCCATTGCTGTGCATGTCAATCATTTCTGCTAAATCTTTGCCTTCTAATTTTTTAGATAGCGCTCCAATGGGTAAAATATGAATGGGTAAGTCTTGACTATGTTGTTTGATATATGTCACTTGAGACTTTGTATCAATAACGGGTTGTGTATTAGGTATTACAAATACGGTCGTAAAACCTCCTTGTTGTGCTGCATCAGCTCCAGAATATAAATTTTCTCTATGTTCCATTCCTGGGTCACAGAAATGTACAAAGGGGTCAACAAAACCAGGGCTTACAAATGCATTCTTTAGTTCTATAATTTGATCTGCTTCGCCTTTGTATTTATCTGAGATGGAGATGATTTGTTGATCTTGTAGAAGTATGTCTTTAACCAAGCCATTAAAAGGCGACTTTGTATCTGCAATTTTGACTTGTCGTAGAAGAATTGTCATCGTGCCTTTATAATTTTAATGCAATATACCCCGATTTTTCTATTTAGACTTATATTTGCCCCCCAAATCCTGTGATTTTAGGCTCAAAATCAGCACAATAGCTTGAATTTCAGTGAAACTTGGGAATAGTATAGAATAGATCGGGTGGTAGCGCAGTCCGGTAGCGTACACGTCTGGGGGGCGTGTGGTCGCAGGTTCAAATCCTGTTCACCCGACCAAAAAAGAAAACGGCAGCCATCTCTTATGAGATGGCTGATTTGTTTATGTAGCGAAACCATCAAGCTCGCTTGAATGGGTGAGCGAAAGAAAACAAATCAAAGCCTATTGAATGAAATGAAATAGGCTGTTGTTTTTATGCTTTTGCACTAAGGGTAAGGAGGATAACCGAACGAAGTGAGGTAATCCTCTTTTTATGCTTTTGCACTAAGGGTATCATGTATTAACTACCTTCGCGTCACATTTACGCAATATGACATTTCAAGAATTAAACTTAAATACCCCTTTATTAAGAGCCATTGAAGAACTAGGTTTTACAGAAGCTACTACAATACAACATAGGGTTTTTCCTATCGTCATGTCGGGTAGAGATGTATGTGGTATTGCACAAACAGGTACAGGTAAAACATTTGCTTATTTATTACCCTGTTTAAGACAATGGAAATTTGATAAAAACAAGGATCCTCAAATATTAATATTAGTACCTACCAGAGAATTAGTGGTTCAAGTAGTGGAAGCTGCGAATAAGTTAACGCC
>JBEIIN010000153.1:0-3881 GCA_040380795.1 Sediminibacterium sp.
AAAATAAAAATTGCAAAGGCACCCAAGAATATGGTAATTACACCAAATATTTTACCTAGTATTTTAGTATTTAAAAGTAAATAAAGGCAGAATGGAACTTTTATAATAAGGCTAGATGCCCTTACGTTTTTATTACCATTATTACCAGTTACACTAGATGGACTAAAAGAACCCAATTCAGAATCTATAGCTTGTTTAAAAGCGTTCATCACATAAAAAGCATCGAAAAATAGAACTATAGTAATTAAAAGCGCTACTGGTAAATAGTAATTCTTTATATCTTTTTTATATAATAATATAGATAGGTTCGTGAAAATAAAAAAGGTACTTACTAATCTAGCCAAACATACAATGGCCTCTATCATATTCATGGCATAACTTATGGAAATGAGTGCCCAAATAAAATAAAAGGTATAAAGAAGCGTAAATTGATGACTGAATACAGAACTAATAGCTTCACTATATGTTTTTCTATTTATAAATATATAGCCAAGTACCACCAAATCCACCACACTGGTATACAACCACTGAGCTCCCATTACATCGGCGCCCCCTAAATCGGGAATAAAATGCACCGCTAAGTAAATAGCAGAGAAAAGCAAGAGTATATAATCAGGGCCTTTTTTCATATATTAAAATTAGTATATTAATTGGATTTATTTAACCCTAACCTTCATAACCACTTTTTTAATGGGCCCTTCCCCTATCATGGGTGCATGCACATCTTCTGGAAAATATATACTAAACATACCGGCTTGTAATTCCAAAAAAATGGTCGGTGCATCGGCATAAAATAGTACATCTTTTTCTTCGCTATATTCACCCTTGGGCTCAATACAACTGGTTCTTGCTCTCCAACCCACTGTTTCCTTTCCTTTAACAATAATTTGAATATCGATATAAGTATTATGGCATTCAAAACCCGAAAGCGACTCTTCCTTAGGAACACAGTTACCTTCCATTATTATAGCCTTAATATCTTCCCCATCAACTAGTATAGTGCACGGTTCCATATTTAAAAAAGAAGAGGTTACTATATAATCTATGGCCTTTGCAAAACGAGGATGTAAACCTGCGTATTTATTTATCTCACTTAATTTATCTATTACCATAACTTGAAATTTATTTCTTTTTAATCTCTTCAATTTTTTCCACCACCATTAAATCATCTAAATCTATATTCATTGGTAGCTGACCTACTTTTACAATAGCTCTTTTTCCTTTAAAGCCAATCACTTCTCCCACCTGATAATTCTTTTTTAATTTCACCGTAGCTCCCACAATTATGGGTTGCTTTATTTCTTTATACTGTTTATCTACTTTTTTAGCCAATCTATTAATAACAATTTTATCATTGGTCTTAAATAATAAATTGTATAAATTCTTCATTACTTCTTCCTTCTTCTCCGACTTTTTCCAATCTAGTGCGATTTGCTTTATTTTTCGCTCCATATCTTTTAAATAAGCAAACTTTTCTTCCGACACCCTATTCTGTTCTTTTAATAATTCAATTTGTTGAACATGCTTTTCTTTGTTTAGTACTTTATCAAGTTCCGTCTTCAAGCTATCATTTTCTTTTAACTTCTTATGTAGCTCTTTTCTTTCTTGTTGCACCAATTGCAAATCCTGTTCAGTTCTATTCAATAAATTATCCAATTCAAAATGATGCGTATCCACTAATTTTCTAGCCCTATTAATTAAATGCTTAGGCAGTCCAATTCTCTCTGCAATAGCGAAAGTATAAGAGCTTCCAGGCTTGCCTATCACTAATTGATACAGTGGCTCTAGCTTTACTTCATCAAACTGCATGGCTCCATTAATAATACCTTTATTATGGTTGGCCATTACTTTTAAGTTCAAATAATGCGTGGTCACAATACCTTGTGCATGTCTATGGGATAATTCTTCTAAAATGACTTCAGCAAAAGCGCCTCCTAAATGGGGGTCACTTCCACTTCCTAATTCATCAATAAAAAACAATGTTTTACCATTGGCATTTTCAATAAAATGCTTCATGTGTAATAAATGGCTTGAATAAGTACTTAATTCAAAGGCTAGGTTTTGTGTATCTCCTAGTTGAATAAATAGTTGTTTGTAAATACCCATTTGAGAAGTAGCACTCATAGGAACTAGTAAGCCACTTTGCAACATCACTTGGTTCAATCCCAAGGTTTTCATAGAAACAGTCTTACCACCTGCATTGGGGCCACTAATAATTAATATACGCGCCTCATCATCTAATTCTAAATTAACAGGAATGGTTTTCTTACCCGATGTCTTATTATATATATAAAGTAAGGGATGATAGGCCTCAATTAAATGCGTAATGGCTTTATTATTTACCATGGGCGTATTGGCATTCATATCCATAGCTAATAATGCGTTGGCTCTTATAAAATCAAAACTGCCAATAATTTGCGCATAGCTAAGTAGTAAACTTGAATAAGGTGCTAACTGCGCTGTTAAGGCTCTTAGTATTTTTTGTACTTCTTTTAATTCATCTTGCTCTAATCCATAAAGTTCATTATTCAGTTCAATAGTTTCCTCCGGTTCTATAAATGCAGTTTTTCTGCTATCACTCTCTCCATGTAAAAAACCTTTTACCTGTCTTTTATATTCAGAAAAAACGGCCACTACTCTTCGGCCATTGCTAAAGCTTTCATCTATGTCGGCGGTATAACCCGACTTGGCTAATCGTTGCACCACTTTTTCAAAAATGCGGCGAAGCTCTTGTCTTTTTTTAAATAATTGCGTTCTTATTTTAGATAAATCTTCAGAAGCTTTATCTTTTACAGAACCTCTATCGTCAATAATTAAATCAATACATTCAATAATAGCCTTTTCATAATAAGACGACTTCACCACTTCATACAAATTAGAATAAGCCATCTGCCTTTCGGAATCGAACCATTTAAATACTTGTTGAATATGATCGCTTAATTTTCTTACAAGCAACCACTGTTCTCCGGTTAACTGGGCACCAGGTATGCCTAGTAATTTTAAATCCTTTCTAATATCTAAAATAAAGTCGGTAGGAAAATACTGGTTTGCTAGTTTGATGAACTTAAACTCCTCGGTTTGCCTAAGTGCTTCTTCAATATATTTTTGATGGGTATGAATGCGCATTTCATTCACCTGCTCTACCCCCATATTGGTCTGACAATAGTTCAATAAAATAGTAGTTATTTTATCAAATTCTAATTGAGAAAGGGCATTTTCCGGGTATACGCGCATAGGGACTAAATAGTGCACGAATTTACTTAAATAAACATTAACTAAATGAGAACAAATGGAAGCTATTTTTGTTATAATTTAGAACCGGATAAAACCATATCCGAATTAACAATGAACAAGCCCTAAATTATGAAACTAATAAATAAAGCTTCTTTACTTTTACTTTCCTTTATTTGCTTATCGGCCTGTGCACAACCGGCCAAACAAAAAAAATCTAAAAAAATAGATATGACCCATACTGAAACCATTACCCTAGGCTCTGGCTGCTTCTGGTGTACCGAAGCCATTTATCAAAGATTAGAAGGCGTTGTAAAAGTAACCAGCGGTTATAGCGGTGGCTTTGTGGAGAACCCTACTTACGAACAAGTTTGTGATAAAAATACAGGCCATGCTGAAGTATGTCAAATTGCATTTGATACCACTAAAATTAGTTTAGATGATATTTTAGCTGTGTATTGGAAAACACATGATCCTACCACACCGAATCAACAAGGCAATGATGTGGGCCCTCAATACAGAAGCGTTATATTTTTTCATAACGAACACCAAAAAGAAGTAGCTGAAAAGTACAAACAAGAATTAACTGCAGCTAAGGCTTGGGACAAACCAATCATTACAGAAATTACCGCCTTTTCAAAATTTTATTC
>JBEIIN010000154.1:0-3871 GCA_040380795.1 Sediminibacterium sp.
AGAAATAGCGAGGTTTTGCATACTCAATTTTTTAGAAAAAATATCTATGATAATCATTAAGGCAATCACAAAAGGAAGCACTCTACTGCCTAAAAATTTAATACTGACCTCATTAATGGTTAAATCCACAGGGCCCAATGTCATCATTATTAAACAACCCACTACTAATAAGCCCCACTTGTGCACAGCACTTATATTTTTATAACTTGGGTAAATAAGTGCTAATAATTTTTGATACTCATACAAGCAACCTAATTGAATAAATAAAAATAAAGTAAAAAAAGACCAGTTATTCCAAATCAAACCTGTTAGCATTATAATGACAAAAACAATTGCAGACAGGGTTCTTTGTTTTAAAACAGATGCGCTAGAAGCCATAGAAAAAATATAAATTTGTAAAGAATATTTTATAATGGAGCAGCGATAAACTCAATAGTTGAAATAAGCGCCTGCGCTTTTTCATACATATCCAAAGGCACATGCACTTCTACTTCTCCTAAAAAAACATAGGAAGAATCTTGCTTATTGAGTGTTTTAGCGGGTATTTCATTTTCGTTTAAAATGCCCATCACCATTGAAGAAGAAGCTAATTGACTGCTGCTAAATACTTTTTTCCAATCCTGCATCTGAATAATTATTTTTTAATTTTTTTAATAAATAGTAAACCCCTGCCAAGGCCAGGATTCCCCAATAGATAGGTAAATTATCATCCATCAACTGATCTACCTTCGCTGGATTATTTCTAATCGAATATAAAATTACTACGGCAATTCCATTGTTTAAAAAATGTAAAAGTATGGGTAGCCAAATGGTTTTGGAATAATGATAAATATAACCAAGCACTACCCCTAAGGCCATTCTAGATAAAAAACCAAAAAATGAAAAATGGATGGCACTAAAAAAAATGGCCGTTAGAATAATGGCAGCATAGGGTTTACCCGTTAAGTCCATTAATATTTTTTGAAGCGTACCTCTGAAATAAACTTCTTCAATAATGGAAGGTATGATAGCCACTGCTACTAATGCATAGGCTAGATCCATTAATGAATTCATTTGGGTCATGGACAGCATCGCTTTTTTATACTGGGCTTCTAAATCTTCGGCCCAATTTTTAAAATTAGTGGGTATAGGAATTTTTTCTGTCAAACTTCCTAATGCACCACTCAGTATTAAACCAGTGAGTGCTAATAAAATAACTATACCAATTTGTTGGTATGATTTTACAGCTGTAAAACCTAAATGAGTATGCCAATTTGCTTTTGCCATTATAGCTAATACAATACTTGGTAAACCAAAGGCAATAATGGATGCCAAGGCGTTGGCTAACTGAGCCATAGAAGCATATTCGGGCTGCAGGAGTACTTTTTGCATGTCCGCAAAGGGAATATGCAATAGGGCAGCCACTAAAGAAAAACTAATGAGCGCCCCTGCAATCATGCCAATACCAGTCAATCCTAAAAAAAGGGCCATTCTCATTGGAGGTCTCATATCAAATAATTGGTACATTTGCAATCGTATCAGTTAGATGCAAGATAATGAATTCATATGGTTTCTATAGGTCCTATACAATTACCCGATTTTCCTCTATTACTCGCTCCTATGGAGGATGTAAGCGACCCGCCATTTAGAGCGGTCTGTAAGGAAAATGGGGCCGATTTAATGTACACTGAATTTATAAGCAGCGAGGGGTTAATTCGCGATGCCATCAAGAGCAGACAAAAATTGGACATCTTTGATTATGAGCGTCCCGTTGGCATTCAGATATTTGGAGGAGATGAGGAAGCGATGGCCCTTTGTACCAAAATTGTAGATACAGTCAACCCCGATTTAATAGATATTAATTTTGGATGCCCCGTTAAAAAAGTGGTCACCAAGGGAGCAGGTGCTGGTGTTTTAAAAGATTTAGATTTAATGGTAAGATTAACAGAGGCCGTGGTCAAAAGTACCAACCTGCCTGTGACAGTCAAAACAAGATTGGGTTGGGATGAAAGTTCTAAGAATATTCATGAAGTAGCATTAAGATTACAAGATGTTGGAGTCAAGGCTTTAGCTATTCACGGTCGCACAAGAGTACAAATGTATAAAGGGGAAGCCGATTGGACTTTGATTGGTGAGATAAAAAATGATCCCCGCATACATATTCCCATTTTTGGAAATGGCGATATCAATTCTCCTGAAAAAGCATTAGAATATAAAAATAAATATGGCATAGATGGTATCATGATTGGCCGCGCTGCCATTGGTTATCCTTGGATATTTAGAGAGATAAAACATTTTCTAGCCACAGGAGAAAGAAGAGCCGACCCGACCATTGAAGAGCGTGTAGAAGTAGCAAGACAACACTTAATTAAATCGATGCAGTGGAAAGGACCTATTGCAGGCATCAATGAAATGAGAAGACATTATGCTAATTATTTAAGAGGGCTTCCGAATATTAAAGAGTATAGAAATAAATTAGTGCGCATTACCACTCAAAAAGAGATTGAAGAAGTCTTAGATGAGATTAAAGAAAAGTACAAAGACATTGTGATTGAATCGGGTAAAATAGTTTTAGAAAACTACCACGAGCACTGCCCTATTTAGCTAGTCTAATTTTTAAATACCTAATAAACTAGCTTTACTTTTTTTCAATGGCTTCAATCACTGAAGCGTCTAATGGATCCACTGTCATAGGAAAATAATTAGTAAGTGTCCCTTCTTCATTCACTAAATATTTGCAAAAATTCCAAGCAGGCTCTTGCTCATTCCATCCATTAATGGACTTATCGGACAACCACTTAAATACTTCGTTTTGTTGATTCTTTTTTATAACGATTGACTTTGCCATTAAAGGAAAGCTTACACCATAATTCTTTTTACAAAAAGCAGCAATGCTTTCATTATCCTTGGTTTCTTGTCCTTTAAAGTCATTGGCAGGAAATCCAATCACTACAAGGCTTGCAGCATATTTTTCTTGTAGCTTTTCTAGGGCTTCATACTGTCCTGTGAAACCGCAATCACTAGCGGTATTGACTATTAATACTTTTTTGCCTTTCAAAGAATCAAAGTTAAAATCCTTGCCATTGATATCCTTGGTTATTAAACTATAAAAAGAAATCAGTGGACTTTTATTTTCCGTATTGACTTGTGTTTGTTTTTTCCCTGTCGCCTTGCCTGACCACATAATGGCTGGGTAAATTGTCTTTAATATAGATTGGCGATAAGACATACCTTGCTTTTTCATAAGCAGTGTAGCAGTCACTAAAACGCCTAAAGCGATGGCAATTTTTATCATACTATTTTTTTTATTTTTCAATCTACCTTATTTAAAATTACCCAATTAATCTTTTTAATAACCAAGCCTTGCCTTTATATGGAGGATATTTAAAACTTGGATCTATCCAAGTAGGTGTTTTTAGAACAGACTTGGTATGCGTAAAAGTATCAAAACTTAATTTGCCATGATAGCCTCCTGTTCCGCTGAAACCCCTACCACCAAAGGGTAATTCATGATTAGTAATATGCATAGTGGCATTATTGACACAGGCCCCGCCTGAAGGCACATTGGTTAACCAGTAGGCTTCATCATTTTTATTTTCAGTGAAAACATAAAACGCCAATGGGTTTGGATTATTTTGAATAATCGCTAAAGCCTCTTCTTTATTTGCATAAGTTAGAATAGGAAGAATAGGTCCAAAAATTTCATCCTGCATAATTTTTGCATCTGGTTGAACACCTACCATGATCGTGGGTTCAATGAATAATTTTTCTCTATTTGATTTTCCTCCATATACAATTTCACCGTCCCCTAAATAAGAACTTAAACGCAACCATTGTTTTTCATTGATGATTTTGCCATAATGTTCTGAGCTTTCTGCGTCTGCTCCATAAA
>JBEIIN010000155.1:0-3808 GCA_040380795.1 Sediminibacterium sp.
CAATGATATCATAGCCAAGTACTTTTAAGTCAACCGCCAAGCGCTTGCCTTGCACGATGCCCAACTCCTCTAGTTTTTTAATACGCACATGAATGGTTCCCCCCGATACAAAAAACTGCTTGCCTAAATCGGCATAGGAAATTTCAGCATCCTGCATCATGGCTTGAATAATTTGTAAATCCAGCTTATCTATGCTTTTGTCAATGTTTAATTTAGGGTTGATTTTAGGCTCCATATTTATATAGTTTTAAATAATATGGCAATTTATTAATAAATTTCTATATTTTAAATAAAATGATTAAAATATTTGCAACATAAAGGCCAATACTTTAGTTTTGATTTATCAAATGAGGGAAATCAATAGAAAACACTCAAATGATAAGTTCTTAAATACTGTGGGGTGATGAAATTTTGGCAAACATGCCTCCTCGTCTCGGAGGTGAGGAAAACGGGATAAACGTAACATAGAGCCGTCTAGCAATAGGCGACCAGGGTAGACCACTCAACTTTGTGTTATAGCTAACTGCCTCATGGAGGTTCGATCCCTCCCCCTACAGCACTAAAAAGCTCCTATTACATTAATGATAATGTTGTAGGAGCTTTTTTATTGATAGTATTTAATTGAATTTTACTAATTAACTACTCGCCTATTAAAAATTGGGATTGTAAACTCAATCACAATGTTGTTTTATCTTTGCCCATGGGCCAGAAAAAACTGATCAAATTTGCAGCCATTAAGCAGTACGAGAATGTACTGGAATACCCACAGGGTATGCCGGGGAAATGGAAGGCCTACTTTGAAAAATTAAGCTTGGGAGACTTCCCCATTTCACTAGACAGCCTTGAAATTAGCGCTAATAATAATCCCCAAAACAATAGACCTATTAAGCCCCTGGTATTAGAGCTAGCTTGTGGACGTGGAGAATATGCGGTAGGCTTGGCTCGACTATTTCCTGAACAAAATTTTCTAGGGCTGGATATAAAAGGTAATAGAATTTGGAAAGGTGCCAGCATTGCAAATAAGGAAGCCATAAAAAATGTAGCCTTTGTTAGAACGCAGATAGAGCAAAGCATTCAATATTTTGCCAAAGAAGAAGTAGCTGAAATATGGATAACTTTTCCCGATCCTCAATTAAGATTATCTAAAGCCAAAAAAAGATTAACCCATCCCCAGTTTTTAAGATTATACCAGCAGTTTTTACAACCAGGAGGTATAGTGCATTTAAAAACAGATAGCCCTAATTTATACTTATTTACCAAAACTGTGATTGAGCTCTATGGCCTTACACTAATTACTTCTACCGATGATGTATATGGAACAGCCTTTATGCAATCGGATAAATGGGACCAGCGCTGTGCCATTAAAACTTATTATGAGGGATTAAATATTGCTAGCAGTAATCGCATTCATTATATTCAATTTAAAATTGATGCGGCATTACCCATTGCAAAAGATGAAACTCTTAAAGAAATGATTGCCGAATTTGAAATAACAGAAACACATGATGCAAAAAGAGAAAGAGGTGTTAAAGTAAATGAAGATTAAAGCAACCGAAGGTTAAAGTAATTGAAAAATAAACGAAAGTTAAAGCAAAGGAAAAGTAAACGAAAGTTAAAGCAAAGGAAAAGTAAAACATGACTGAAGGAGTTCAATATTATATAGACGTTGATGGTAAATATGTATTTACAGAATTGTATCACAAAGAAAGAGGCTACTGCTGTGGTAATGCTTGCAGACACTGCCCTTATGCATACGAGGCCGTTCCTGAACCAGTTAAAACAAGATTACTACTTATAAAAGAATTAAGCGAAATTAAAAGCACTAATGGAATACACCCCAAAGACTAAAGATTTTTTTCAAAATGTATTTGATGTAGTGCGTCTAATACCAAAAGGGCGTGTTACCAGCTATGGTGCTATTGCAAAATATTTAGGTACAGGTGGGAGCTCGCGTATGGTAGGCTGGGCCATGAATGCATCACATGGAGTGAAACCTAAAGTGCCTGCGCATAGAGTGGTGAATAGAAATGGAATGCTAAGTGGGAAAGCACATTTTGAAACCCCTAGTACTATGCAAACGCTTTTAGAAAAGGAAAAAATAAAAGTGAAAAACGAAACCATTATAGATTTCGAAAAACATTTCTGGGACCCAGTTATAGAATTGACATTTTAATACAAAAACACAGTATTTATACTGAAAAAAGATTAAACAGATTTATTAGGTTGCGATATGCAAATAATAAATCAAAATTTCATTGTTGATACCTTAACCAATTCTATTCAGAATAGAATTACAGGAGATAGCTTTAGAACAAATATTTCAGTATTAAATAAAAAAGATATTAAAATTTTAAAGGGAAATAAGAAATGGTTATTTGATTGGTTAAAAGAATTTAATACAAAAGGGCGCTTAATTTATAAATTAACATTAGAAGATAATCAAAATATAATTCAAGGCTTAATTAGTATAAGCATACAATCCGATCATATATTTATGGATTTACTTGAAACGGCCTATTTTAATAGAAATAAGCAAAAATGTACCTAGGAGTTGCCGGAAATTTAGTCGCTTTTGCTTGTAAAATGTCTTTTGAATATGGTTATGAAGGCTATATATCTTTTAATGCCAAAACAAGTTTAATTAAGCATTATGAATTAACTTTAGGTGCAGTTAATACAAATGGACAAAGAATGATTATTAACCCTAAAGAGTCTTTGATACTTATTAATAAATATTTTCCCAAAAATATCTAGCTATGAAAAATATTATTGTAGAACCAAAAGGTGTTGACTTTGTAATAGGACCCAGCAAAATGACTAAAAAAGATTTTCAAGAAATTAGTGCCTATATCACAAAACATAAGAGCGAGCACCTCAAATCAACTACTAAAGCTAAAAAAACAGCTAAATCCAACAAAGGAAACTAACTATAATAAGGTGATATCATTAAATACACCAAGGGTCCAGTAACTGCTACATAAAACCAAATAGGCCAAATTCTTCTAGCTATTTTTTTATGGTCTTCAAATTCGCTAGTTAAGCCGCGGTAGGCTGTAAATAATATAAAGGGCAAACTAGTAGCTGCAAGTATAATATGGGTAAATAATAAAACAAAGTAGAAGGCTCTTAGATTACCTACTACTGATTGTTCTGCAATGCTCACAAGGCCATCGTGGTCGGTATCGCCAAACTTAGTTTCCCCTGCCAATAAATGATGTGCTATATAAGAGACTAAAAATAATACTGATAAAAAAAGTGCCGTTAGCATAATATTTTTATGCGCTGTATATTTTTTTTGCTTCACTGCCACTAATGCTGCCACTAATAAAATAGCAACTGCAGCATTGATAATAGCATTCGCTAAAGCAAATATATGTTTGTCAAAAGGGAGTTCTACTGTAATGGTAAACTTAGTTAAAAAGCTTACGGCTACAAATACTACTACCGAAAATACTCCAATTAATAATTTCGCTTGCTTATCGTTCTTTTGTAAAATAGGTTCCAACATATTTTAAAAATTAAATCTTATTTACAATAAATATAATAAATTTTATAACGCTCATTAACATATAAGCTAGAAATACAACTATTCCTACTCTTACTTCTTGTTTATATTTGCTTCTAAACTCATTCCAATTAAACATTAAACTTAATTTTTCTTATTAAACTTAGTATTAAAATAGTAAACAAACCAACTTACTAGTAAGGCTATCACCAACCATAGCCAGCTTAGGTCTATAATGTCTTGAAATATTTTATTTTTCTTGGTCTTATCTTTTTCTAGCATTAAATACCCTACATCCTTCGC
>JBEIIN010000156.1:0-3748 GCA_040380795.1 Sediminibacterium sp.
GCACAATTTTTTAACGATGTATTTATGATTTTTCTTAACGCTATTCTCATAAGTTCGTGAGTAGTCTATTCATAATGCGTTATATGAAAAAAATTGCTGACTAAAATTTGTTTAAAATTAGATTGAAAACAATACTCATTCGAGCGAACTTTGTGAGCAAAGCGATCAGAGAGCGAGAATGATGTATTTTTTCAACTAATTTTAAACGGCAAATGAAGTACCGCATCCACAAGTACTAGACGCATTCGGATTTTTAAATGTAAACCCACGGCTATTCAGACCACCTTGCCAATCTATCTCCATTCCATATACATAAATCTGATGCGATTTTTCCATGCAACAAGGAATACCCTCAATAGAGAAAATTTCATCATCTTCTTTAGGAACATCAAAACCTAAAACATAGGTCATGCCACTACATCCACCCCCTTTTACGCCTACTCTTAGTCTTTGTTGCTGATCAAAGTCTGGCTCGGCCATTAGTCGGTTAATCTCAGCAATGGCTCCTGCCGTGAAAGTTACAGGGGTTTGTAAGGCTATATTGGTATCTGAAGACATATTTGAATATTTATACTACAAAAGTACAATATTAGGGGCATTTACAAGTAAACAGTCATTTCGAAAATAGAAATAATTGAAGCCTCTGTATTTTGAATTTTTCGTAAATTTAACCATGCAAGAAGCTGAAAAAAAGACAGATAGTGGCATTGAAATAAAGAAGGTATATACCTGCAACGATTTACCCACTAATTTAAATGAAACTTTATTACCCGGCGAGTTCCCTTATACAAGAGGCGTTCAATCCGATATGTATAGAGGAAAGTTATGGACAATGCGTCAATATGCTGGATTCTCTACCGCTGAAGAAAGTAATAAAAGATATCATTTTTTATTGTCTCAAGGGGTAATGGGTTTAAGTGTGGCCTTTGACTTACCTACTCAAATTGGTTATGACGCCGACCATTCTTTAGCAGAAGGCGAAGTAGGAAAAGTGGGTGTATCTATTTGTTCCATTGAGGATATGGAAATTTTATTTAAGGATATTCCTTTAGATAAGATTAGTACTTCTATGACTATCAACTCTACTGGTTTTATTTTACTAGCACTCTATATTGCCTTGGCTAAAAAAAGAGGCATTGATTTAAAACAATTAGCAGGCACTATACAGAACGATATATTAAAAGAATACGCAGCAAGAGGAACCTATATCTACCCTCCTAAACATTCTATGCGTATTATCACCGATATTTTTGAATACTGTGGTCAGCATTTACCGAAGTGGAATAGCATTAGTATTTCTGGTTATCATATTAGAGAAGCCGGTAGCACAGCGGTGCAAGAAGTAGCCTTTACTTTAAGCAATGGTAAGGCCTATGTAAAAGCAGCTATTGAAAAAGGATTAGACATTAATGTATTTGGCAAGAGATTATCTTTCTTCTTTAACGCACATAATAATTTATTTGAAGAAGTAGCTAAGTTCAGAGCAGCTAGAAAAATGTGGGCTATCATAATGAAAGACTTAGGCGCCACCGATGAAAAAGCCTTAATGCTTCGTTTTCATACACAAACAGGTGGAGCTACATTAACGGCCCAACAACCTTTGAATAATATTAGTAGGGTTACGATTCAAACCATTGCCGCTGTATTAGGTGGCACACAAAGCTTACACACCAACGGTTTTGACGAAGCCTTAGGATTACCTACTCAAGAAGCAGCTAGTATTGCTTTAAGAACACAACAAATTGTGGCCAATGAATCGGGCATTACCGATACCGCAGACCCTTTAGCAGGTTCATATTTTATAGAAAGTCTTACCAATGAAATAGAGCAAAAAGCATTAGCACTTATCAACCAAATAGATGAAATGGGTGGCGCGGTGAGTTCAATTGAAAACGGATTCATGCAAAATAAAATTGCAGAAAGTGCCTATGCTTATCAAAAAGCCATTGAGTCCAAAGAAAAAATAATTGTAGGTGTGAATCAATTTGAATCTACTTCTACTACTAATATCCCTGTATTTCAAATTGATGAAAGTATAAGAATACAACAAATAGAAAAATTAAAAGCCTTAAAAACGAACAGAGATAATATAAAAGTGGCAGCTTGTTTAGCAGCAGTAAAAAATGTGGCAGCAGGTACTGACAATTTAATGCCTTCAGTAATTGATGCTATTGAAAACTATTGTACACTGGGAGAAATAGCAGATGTATTAAGAGGTATTTATGGAGAATATCAAGCTTAATAAATACAAGATAGCGTTAAACTAAAATTACATAGTAGAATAAAACTTGAAAATATTAAAAGAAAAATTAAATAGTTTTAATAATTCAAGATTATAAATAAAAGATAAAAAAAAATAAAATGCGTAAAATTTTCCTTTCCTTACTAGTACTTGCTACCCTATCTAGTATAGCTCAAGACTTACCTAAAAACTATGCTTCTTTATTAAAAGAAGTAGAGCCAGAATTAATTGCTTGGAGAAGACATTTTCATGAATTCCCTGAACTATCTAATAGAGAAGTAAACACAGGAAAATACATTGCCGATTTTTTAAAAACCTTACCTAATGTAGAAGTAAGATATCCTGTAGCTAAAACTGGTGTGGTGGCGGTTTTAAAGGGGGGTAAACCAGGTGCAGTTATTGCTTTAAGAGCAGACATTGATGCCTTACCTGTGTATGAAAGAGTTGCCATCCCTTTTGCCTCTAAAGTAACTACCGACTACAATGGCCAAAAAGTAAGTGTAATGCACGCTTGCGGACATGATTCACATACAGCCATGTTAATGGCTACTGCCAAACTATTAAGCACCATGCAAAAAGAACTGCCAGGTACCATTGTGTTTTTATTTCAACCCGCTGAAGAAGGCGCTCCAGAAAATGAAGAAGGTGGAGCACCCCTTATGATTAAAGAAGGCGCTTTAGACAATCCAAAAGTAGAAGCAGTGTTTGGTATACATATCTCTTCTCAAACGCCAGTAGGCACTATTAAATATAAATCAGGTGCCTTTATGGCTTCTTCTGATTGGTTCACCATTAAAGTAAATGGTAAAGGTAGTCATGGCTCACAACCTTGGGCCGGCGTAGACCCCATTGCGGCAAGTGCACAAATTATTGAAGGATTACAACATATTGTTAGTCGTCAAATGGATTTAACAAAGGCACCACTTGTAATTACTGTAGGTACTATTAATAGTGGTGTACGATCTAATATCATTCCTGAAACAGCTGTGATGACAGGTACCATTAGAACCCTTGATAGCAAAATGCAAGTAGAAGTACACGAGAGAATTAAACATACGGCTAAAACTATTGCAGAAAGTACAGGCGCTTCAGCAGATGTAACAATTGATACAAAAACTTTAGTGACTTATAACGACCCTGCTTTAGTGAAGAAAACTTTGCCTTCTTTAATAAAGGCAGCAGGTGATGAAAATGTTTCTGAATCTACTTGGATAACTGGTGCAGAAGATTTTTCGTTTTTTGCAGCCAAGGCACCTAGCTTCTTTTTTAATTTAGGAGGTATGCCTAAAGGAACTGATCCTAGAAAAGCAGGCCCACATCATACGCCCGATTTTTATTTAGACGAGTCTGGATTTATCGTAGGTGTGAAAGCTTTCTGTCAATTAGTATTTGATTACGGCAAAACAAAGTAGGCTTAATTTCTTGCGCCAAAAAGTAAGCTTCCTATTCTTACTAGGTTACTACCCTTCTGTATGGCTAATGCATAGTCACCACTCATGCCCATAC
>JBEIIN010000157.1:0-3727 GCA_040380795.1 Sediminibacterium sp.
GTCTAAAAAATATAATGCCCAGTTTATATAAATCAATAGTAAGCTTAACCTCTTTATACATTTTTATCTTCTCCCAACTAGCTTCCATTTCTTCACTATCATGAATGCCCTCGAAAATTAAAATACTTTCGGTGTTTATTTTTTTTATAGCAGCATTAAAATACATCATTAAATCAGCTGCATTTTTATTTTGCTTTAGATATAAAAGGTCAATGGTATTTGTATTTTCTATCCCCTCTAAAACATTTGCTTTGTTTGATGGAGTAGCCTCTAATTCCATTACAACCACTGGCTTATAAAAAGCAATTATTCCATTTACTAAGGCGCGGTATTTATTAGTGCTAGCAGCCTGCTTGTTGAGTTCTTTACTATTTAATACAGCAGTAATAAAACTAAATACAAAGGGAGAATGTACCCCATGCCCTTTCCCATTGGAGGCATTAAAGAAATAATTAAAATATTTGTATAGTCTAATGGGAAATGGGTAAGACATATTATTTTCTTTTCCAACATTCAAAGTCAAAAGAAAATGCATGCTTTTCATCGGCCATATTTTGAGTGCTGCTCAACATCTCCCATTCAGCATTTAGCTTGGGAAAATAAACATCACCTTCAATAGTTGTATGTACTCTTGTCAACCAAATTTTTTGTGCTAGAGGCAAGGCCATTTCATAAATTTCACCACCGCCTATGACGAGTAATTCTTTGTAACTAAATTTATCAGTCAGTGCAATGGCCTCTTCCATAGTATGCACCACCGTTACGTCTTCATTGACCCAATTTTTATTACGTGTAATAATAATATTCAATCTTCCATTTAAAGGCTTACTACCCATGGACTCAAAAGTTTTTCGGCCCATTAGTATAGGCATACCCCAGGTAGTGTTTTTAAAAAAGCGCATATCCTTAGGCAAATGCCATAATAATTGATTGTTTAAACCAATGGCATTGTTTTCAGAAGCCGCTACTACAAGGGTTATATTCATTTATATTATTTTAAACAGCTACTGGCGCTTTAATACTAGGATGTGATTCATAATTCTCTAAAGTGAAATCTGAGAATTGGAAAGAGAAAATATCTTTTACTTCCTTATTAATTTTCATTGTGGGAAGTGGGAAAGGTTTTCTTGACAATTGCAAGTTCGCTTGCTCCACATGATTATTATATAAATGCACGTCGCCAAAACTATGCACGAAGTCTCCGTATTCTAAATTGCAAACCGAAGCAATCATCATGGTTAGTAATGCATAAGAAGCAATATTAAAAGGCACGCCTAAAAATACATCGGCACTGCGTTGATACAATTGACAACTTAATTTTCCATCGGCTACATAAAATTGAAACATATTATGGCAAGGCATTAAAGCCATCTTTGATAAGTCACCCACATTCCAAGCACTTACAATTAATCTTCTGCTATCGGGTGTCTTTTTTATTTGTTCAATTAATTCTGAAATTTGGTCAATTTCTACTCCATTCGGCGCTTCCCAACTTCTCCATTGTTTTCCATAGACAGGACCTAGGTCACCATTTTTATCGGCCCACTCGTCCCATATACGTACACCATTCTCATTTAAATATTTAATGTTGGTATCGCCATTTAAAAACCAAAGTAATTCGTAGATAATACTTTTCAAGTGAAGCTTCTTGGTGGTAACCATCGGAAAACCTTCTGCTAAGTTAAAACGCATCTGATAACCAAAACAACTTTTGGTACCAGTTCCAGTTCTATCGGTCTTTTCAGCCCCATTGTCAATAACGTGTTGTAGTAAATTCAAGTATTGTTGCATAGTGCAATTTACAACCAATACCTTTTATCTAGAAATCATTTTTTGGCCTTCCTGCGCGTCAATTCCTGCCTGATAAAAAGCAGCTCCCTACTGGTTTGTCCATTGACGCTAGAATTTTCCTCTGCCCTTCTCATTAAATAAGGAATTACATCCTTAATGGGCCCAAAAGGCAGGTATTTGCTCACATTATACCGCTCTTTTGCCATGTTAAAACTAATGGGATCGCTCATGCCATATAATTGAGAAAAATGCACATGTGGGTCACCAGCTGGAATTCCTTTTTCAGTCATTAATTGTGCAATTTTTAAATTGCTTTGTTCATTATGAGAGGCCAATATGAATGAAATAGTTTCTTTATTTTGAATACAAAATGCTGCTGCATCATCAAAATCTTTATCAGTGGCTTCTTTATCTAAATGTATTGGAGAATTTACACCGTTTTGTTTAGCGCGTAATCTTTCCTTTTCCATATAAGCGCCGCGCACCAACTTAGCCCCCAACTTAAAGTTTTTTTCTTTAGCTATCTTATGAGATAATTGCAAAAAGTGTAATCGGTCGTTTCTATATAATTGATAAGTATTATACACCACTACTTTCTCTTTATTATATTCCGCCATTAATTCAATAGCTAAGCGGTCAATAGGGTCTTGAATCCAAGTCTCTTCTGCATCTAATAAAATACCCACGCCTTTTTCTGCAGCTAAATCGCAAACGGCATACATTCTTTCTTTCACACGATCCCATGCTGCATCTTCCATTTCGCTATCATGTATACCACTTCTTAGTCTTGGCGCTTCATTTAAAGTTTCTAATAATTGCAAACTTGCAATACCTGTTATTTTAATACTTACAAAGGGAATATTATTTTGTGTAGCAGCAAATGCTACTGCTTCCATTATTTTTTCGGTAACATTATCAAAATTCTCTTCTCCTTCTTTTGCCTCTACTCCATAATCTAAAATAACTTGCACACCATAGGCCCCTAATTGCTTGGCCACTCTTGCTGTTTCTTCTAATGTTTCGCCTCCCACAAACTGATTAAATATAGTGCTGCGAATTAACCCATTAACAGGCAAACCAGAATTCATTAAAGCAGGCGTTAATTTAGTAGCTAAAGAAACAATGATGGGACTTTGTATCACAGAAAAAAGAAAGCGCGCTCTTTTTAATTCAGCTGTAGATTTGTATGCAAACGCAATTTGTGTATTGTCTAAAGATAGGCTCATGCTAACGTTCATTCGTATAGCAAATATCGGTAGTAAAACTTAAAAATCAAAGGATTATAGCTATTAAATAAGAGTTGAGTACCTTTATACTTGTTAGTTAAAAAGCCTGTTATATGAAAATTGTTTCCACAGAAGTTTTCTTGTTTAAAATTCCCATGACGCCTTTTACCATAGCCACGGGAACGATGCACTATGCGCAAAACATGGTTATTAAAATGCAGACCGATGAAGGTATCATAGGTTGGGGAGAATGTTCTGCCTTTCCTATGATTGTGGGAGAGACGCAGTTAAGTTGTTATAACATTGCCAAAGATTTTGCTACTTACCTGAAAGGAAAAGATCCTCTAGCTATTACAGAAAGATTAATTGAACTAGATACCATTATTGCTGGCAACTATACCGCCAAAAGCGCTTTTGATTTAGCCTTATATGATATTGCTGCTAAAGATGCAGGCAAACCTCTGTATGCTTTTTTAGGAGGGAAATCCAAACCCATTGAAACCGATTTAACCATTGGCATTGATACCCCTGAAAGCATGGCCAAGGATGCGATTGATTTTGTGAAGCAAGGAGTAAATATTATTAAAGTGAAATTGGGAAAAGATCCTATACAAGATATTGAAAGAATAAAAAGTATAAGAGAAGCGATTGGCTACCATACTAAAATTAGAATTGATGCCAATCAAGGTTGGGCAAAAGAAGAGGCCTTA
>JBEIIN010000158.1:0-3713 GCA_040380795.1 Sediminibacterium sp.
ATGCCTTTATGTCTTGGTTTGTATATTAAATAGTAATAGGTTAAGATTATTGAACCGGTAATAAATGGAATCATGGCTAATTCTTTCATTGCTATAGTGCCCGCTACAATTTTTGTATCTACATGAAAAAATTCAGTACACATCCAAAAAGAGTTGGCCATTATCCAAACACTAATAGCTAGGTTATGACATAATTCAGAAACAATATGCTTTGTTCTCCAAGCAATAATAATGGAAATAGTTAATGTGGGAATAATCATCGCAATACCTAACCAGGTAAGTCCCATACACCAGGCGATATCTTTAAAAATCCAAAAAACAATATGCAAATTTTCCATTTTGCGATAAGCAATAGGAATGTTGTATAATTTTTTTTCATCTTCGTTCATGATACAGACAATGGTTTTAATAAATGATGTTTAAAAATATTGATTTTTTTTATTTTCGGGGAACTTTTTTTAGGCCCTAATCTAGACGCTCATTAAATGCTTGAACCTTTGCACATCTACCTCGGCATTAATAGGTTTTTTATGCTCGATATGCTCAATTAATTGATGGGTGAAATAGGGAGCTAAGGAGCAGCCCTTAGTGCCCATGCCATTACAAATACCTATTTGCGCATAGCTAGGATGTAAGCCCACAAAAGGACGACGCTCGGTATTGGCAGGCCTTATTCCCACTAGATGGTCGGTAATGGTGTAAGGAATTTTTAAAACTGCATTCAGACTTTCAATTGTTTTTTGTTTGAAGGCCTCTGTGGGTATTGTGCTTGCATAGTCCCATTCAAAACTAGAGCCTACCCAAAATAAATTCTCTTTCCAAGGCACAATGGCTAAATTATTTTTATAAATATGTTTAGCAGGAAGTCCTTTAATTTCTACAATAAGCGCTTCTCCTTTATTGGGTGCAAAAGGTAGAGACTTGAAATAAGGATTCATCATCGTATTTACTCCATCGCAGAAAATAATTTTCTCCGCACTAATATTATTCCATTCCACGCCCTCGTCTACTAATTTTAAATCGTTGTAATTAAAATTTAATTCAATATAATTTTCAGTAAAATGTTTTTTACCTGCTTCCAAAAAAGCTATTAAGTCAATCCAATAACAAGCATCAATTTCTCCAGTACCAAATTTCGTATTGAAAAAAGAGTCCCATGTTAAAGGGTTATTATTTTTCAAATACACATTATCGTGCTCCATTCGATAGTCAAAACTATCTTTCATTTGTTGTGAAGGATGAATTAAAACAACGGGCGCTTCGGTAATTATTTTCGTATTTGTTTTTTCTTGAAAGCCTTCATAGCAGGCCACTGCAAAGGGAAGTAGTTCATCTATCATCCATGTTTGTACTATTCTTCTGCCAGTCACTGGGTTTATGACTCCACTTGCCACCTTGGTAGCAGAGGCAGTGTTACTATCGTTTACAATGGTGAATGAAATATTTCTTTGCTGCAAAAAATAACCCAGCCAAGTACCTACTAAGCCTTGACCAATGATTAGGTATTTAACTTTTTTTTCCAAAGGGAATTACTTTATTCGTGGGAATGACAAAGCTAATACTATCTTTTAGTTTTCCTACTTGGGCAACTAATTTTAAATCAAAACTATCGCTGTAATCGTTGGGTACTGTAAAAGGAAACTCCACTTCAAACTTTTCATTTTGAATAGTGGTGAAATATTGCAATGGAAAAATATTTAAAAACCAACCATCCACCGATGTCTGTGTTTGATGATTAATAAGTGATAAAATAAGTGTGCCTGTTTTTTCTTTTTTTAAATTATGAATTACTTGCACTTTTAATTTCACCGACTGGCCTGTTTTTAATTTCACAGGCGCTACGCATTGAATTTTAATAGCAGGCTTCTGCTGTGCCATGGTTAATTGACCGCATAAAATAAAAGCAAATAATAGGAGCGCGTATTTCATAAGACAAACTTACAATAAAAAAATCCCTTATCTTTTATAGGATAAGGGATTACTTATATAAATAGAGGACTATTTCTATTTTAAGGCTTCTGCCATGGTAATTCCAATATCTGCAGGGCTTGCTACTACATGTATTCCGCAGCTTGCCATAATTTTCATTTTAGCAGCAGCAGTATCATCTGCACCACCAATGATAGCACCCGCATGTCCCATTCTACGACCTGGAGGAGCTGTTTGACCAGCAATAAAACCCACCACAGGTTTTCTTAAATTATCTTTAATCCAATGGGCAGCATCTGCTTCCATGCTTCCACCAATTTCTCCAATCATGATAATACCTTCTGTCTCTGGATCGTTCATTAATAATTCAACTGCTTCTTTAGTAGTAGTTCCAATGATAGGGTCGCCACCAATTCCAATAGCTGTTGAAACACCTAGACCTGCTTTTACTGCTTGATCTGCTGCTTCATAAGTGAGTGTTCCACTTTTTGAAACAATACCAATTTTTCCTTTTTTGAAAATAAAACCTGGCATGATTCCTACTTTAGCTTCTTCCGCAGTAATGACACCTGGACAGTTAGGTCCTATTAAACGAGTTGTTTTTCCTTGTAAGTAATTTTTTACTTTCACCATGTCTTGCACTGGAATACCTTCCGTAATACAAACTACTAATGCAATACCAGCATCAGTGGCTTCCATAATGGCATCCGCTGCGAATGCAGGAGGTACAAATATGATACTCACATCCGCGCCTGTTGTCTTAACAGCATCTGCAACAGTATTGAATACAGGTTTTTCTAAATGCTTTGAACCACCTTTTCCTGGGGTTACACCACCTACTACATTGGTACCATATTCAATCATTTGAGTGGCATGGAAGGTTCCTTCAGTACCGGTAAAACCTTGTACGATGACCTTTGAATTTTTATTGACTAATACTGACATTTGGACTATTTTGTTATTTGTGCCGCAAAAATAGGCTAATCGAGGTTTTTTTACACTTATTTTACAACAAAAATTGAAGGTTTTTTTATAAATGGCTTTCATGTGCTACTTTTGCCGTTCCCTAAGACAAATTAAAAAAAACAATTATGGCAACAACTTCAGACATCAGTCGTGGAATGATTCTAAAATTAGATGGTAACCTATACTCTGTAGTAGAATTTGGTGAAAACAAAACCGCTCGTGCAGCAGCTAAAATCTGGGCTAAATTAAAAGGGGTAGATAATAAAAGATCTATTGAAAAAACATGGAATAGCGGTGAGAACATATATCCTGTGCGTGTAGAGAAGAAGGCTTTTCAATACTTATATAAAGACGACAACGGCTACAACTTAATGAACAACGAGACTTTTGAGCAAATTGCAATGGCCGAAGAAATGATTGACGCCCCTCAGTTTTTAATTGATGGCGCTGAAGTATTTGTATTCATGAATACTGAAACAGAACTTCCTATTGGAGCAGAGCTTCCAGAAAAGATAGACGTTAAAATTACCTATTGTGAGAACGGTGTGAAAGGGGATACCGCCACCCGTGCCCTTAAAGCTGCTACTATTGAATCGGGAGCGACTGTAATGGTGCCTTTGTTCGTCAATGAAGGAGAGAAGATTAAGATTAATACCAAAAACGGAGAATACGTAGAACGAGTTAAATAATTTACCTAGGCCTATAGAAAATTAGGCCCTGTAAATTATTTCTCTAATGATTTTAAAAATGTCCCGAAGCTTCGGGACATTTTTAAAATCATTAGAGAAATAATTTACAGGGCCTAATTTTCTATAGGC
>JBEIIN010000159.1:0-3711 GCA_040380795.1 Sediminibacterium sp.
TAAAGATTTTTATCCTTTGGGGGAAGGATAATCGGGGTGGTTGGGACTTGTCCTGGTCACCCCAAACTTTTTTAGGGAAGTGCTGCTCTTAGAAATTTTTCTAAGAATAATAGGATCTAAAAATTAAAGGCAGATGAATGAACTAGACTGCTACATTAAAATCACGCAAAGCATCATTCAGACTGGTCTTCAAATCGGTACTTGGCTTTCTTTGTCCAATGATTAAAGCACAGCTGACTTGATAATCGCCAGCAGGGAAGGTCTTTCTATAAGACCCAGGTATTACAACACTTCTGGCAGGAACACGCCCTTTATATTCAATAGGGGTAGCGCCACTCACATCTATAATTTTAGTGCTTTGGGTTAAAACCACATTGGCACCTAATACCGCTTCTTTTTCTACATGTACTCCTTCAACCACAATACATCTACTTCCAATAAAACAGCCGTCCTCAATAATCACAGGGCTAGCTTGTAAGGGTTCTAAAACACCACCAATTCCTACACCTCCACTTAAATGCACTCCTTTACCAATTTGTGCGCAACTTCCCACTGTAGCCCAGGTATCCACCATGGTTCCTTCATCTACGAATGCCCCAATATTTACATAACTAGGCATTAAAACTACGTTCTTGGCTAAATATGCGCCATATCTCGCTACTGCATGTGGCACAGCTCTAACACCTAAAGCAGCATAGTTGGATTTCAATAACATTTTATCATGAAACTCAAAAGGGGCAAGCTCCCAGGTTTGCATAGGTTGAATACCAAAGTATAATAAAATAGCTTGTTTTACCCATTCGTTTACTTGCCATTTCCCGTCTATTGGCTCGGCCACTCTTAAACGACCTTTATCTACTTCTTCAATAACTGCATGCACCGCAGCAGTATAATTAGCGTCTTTTAATAAACTACGATCGGCAAAGGCAGCTTCAATTTTGTTTTTCAATTCCATTGTTTCAATTTGTACAAAATTACAAACTAGACCCTTAATATGCTTACTAAGTTTTACACAATAACTAAGCTGAATTTATTTAAGGGGGATTGTTTAATTTGCAGCATGTTTGTTTATGAAGAAGATATACAGCTATGTTTAAATACCCTTCAAAAAGGGGGAATTATTTTATATCCCACCGATACGGTTTGGGGAATAGGTTGTGATGCTACCAACGAAGAAGCAGTAGCAAAAATATTTGCATTGAAAAATAGAATAGATACCAAGGCCATGATTATTCTCTTAGGAGATGAAGCGAATCTTGCAAATTATGTTTCAGATAATAATTTACAAATATTTGATTTTATAAAAGGTATTCATAAACCCACCACAGTCATTTATCAAAAGGCTATTAATCTCGCGAAAAATTTAGTAGCAGAAGATGGGTCGGTGGCTATTCGAATTACCAAGGACGCTTTTTGTAAAGATTTAATGAAGGCATTCGGCAAACCTATTGTAAGTACTTCTGCCAATATTTCTGGCTATCCTACACCTTTATGCTTTGCAGATATTTCATTGGATATTCAAGAAGGGGTTGAATATGTAGTAAAGCATAGACAGGAAGAAACGAATATGCAAATGCCTTCTTCTATAGTGAAATGGGATGAAGCTGGAAATTTAATTATCATTCGTCCTTAATACTTGCTATGCAAAAAATACTAGTTATACAAACTGCCTTTATCGGCGATCTGGTGCTAGCTACTGCCTTACTTGAATCTTTGCATCAGCAGTATCCTCAGGCAGCCATTGATGTAGTGGTAAGAAAAGGCAATGAACCCCTTTTTAACGAACATCCATTTGTAAATGAACTTATTATTTGGGATAAAAAGCAGCATAAATACTTGAATTGGCTTACTATTTTGAAAAAAATAAGAGCGAAAAAATATGATGTATTAATAAATGTACAAAGGTTTGCAGCTACTGGTTTGTGGACTATTTTATCGAGTGCAAAAACTACCATTGGTTTTGATAAAAACCCATTGTCATTTTTATTTACACATAAAGTAAAGCATGATGTAGCTGCACTAAACCAAAATATTTCAGTAAGTGAAGTACATGAGATAAACAGAAATCATAGATTAATAAGTTCATTAGGTATTCTTCCATTAGCTATGCCTAAATTATATCCTACTAATTCCGACTACGAAAAAGTAAAACTATATCAAGCAGAAAGATATATAACTGTTGCGCCAGCATCTGTTTGGTTTACTAAACAGTTTCCTTTGACTGCTTGGGTAAGTTTTATTAATGAATTAAAATTTGAAGGCCCTATTTATATTATTGGGGGCCCTACTGATAAAGTCCTTGGCGATACAATAATGAATGAGGTTTTAAAATTGCATTTAAAAACTTCCAATAGTTCAATTACTTCCATTCCTATAACTGCTGCTACAAAAATAATCAACCTAAGTGGTGAATTAAGTTTTCTAGCGTCAGCTGCCTTACAACAAAAAGCGGTTTTGAATTATGTAAACGATTCTGCTCCCATGCATTTTTGTTCTGCAGTCAATGCGCCGGTAGTGGCCATTTATTGTTCTACCATTCCTGCTTTTGGTTTTGGTCCTTTATCTACAAATTCTTTTGTAGTAGAAACCCAGCAAAAACTTAGCTGTCGCCCCTGTGGTTTACATGGCAAGAAGCTGTGTCCTTTGGGTCATTTTAATTGCGCCCAAAGCATTGAAAATGCACAATTAATAGCCCCATTGCTACAAATGGCCCAACATTAGTACTTTTGTAGCCATGCAAATTCAATTTACACAAGAAGAAGAATCTATATTCAATATAGTAGCTAAGCAAGCTGCTTTATTGAACACGCCTGCATTTGCAGTAGGTGGTTTCGTGCGCGATAAAATATTGAACAGACCCACTAAGGATATTGACATAGTTTGTATTGGAGATGGCCTAGCCTTGGCTACTGCCTTTGCTAATCAATTTACCCCAAGGCCTCCGGTTTCTTTATTTAAAACTTTTGGAACAGCGCAGGTGAAATTGGATACTATTGAAATTGAATTTGTAGGCGCTAGAAAAGAAAGTTATGCTAAAGAAAGTAGAAAGCCATCGGTAAGTCCGGGTACCATTGAAGATGATCAAAACAGAAGAGATTTTACCGTGAATGCTTTAGCTATTTCTTTAATTGAAAATGATTTTGGAAAAGTAATTGATCCTTTCGGTGGATTAGAAGACTTAACCAATAAAATTTTAAGAACACCATTATCTCCTGAAAAAACATTTGACGACGATCCACTTCGAATGATGCGTGCTATTCGTTTTGCCACACAATTAAATTTTGAGATCACTGCTGAAACATTTACAGCCATTCAAAAAATGGCAGATCGTATTTCTATTGTTTCGCAAGAGCGCATTACCGATGAATTGCAAAAAATAATGCAAACCGCATTACCCTCTAAAGGTTGGTATTTATTAAAAGAAGCTGGATTGTTGGAGAATATATTTCCTGTTTTATTGCAATTGGAAGGGGCTGAAACATTGGATGGCATTGGGCATAAGGACAATTTCTCACATACCTTACAAGTATTAGATAATGTAGCTGCCACTAGTGATGATATCTGGCTTCGTTGGGCGGCTCTATTACATGATATAGCCAAACCCAAAACTAAAAAATTTGAAACCGGTTTTGGTTGGACCTTTCATGGGCATGAAGTTGTAGGCGCAAGAATGGTACCTAAAATTTTTACGCAGTTGAAACTGCCCTTGAA
>JBEIIN010000160.1:0-3648 GCA_040380795.1 Sediminibacterium sp.
AGTATACGATCTACTTCTTTAAATTCTTTAGCTATATTGAATTCATCTATATTGCTAACTTCTACCACTATTGGTAATGTTAAATTCATTTTTGACTTATAACTAATACAAGTTTGAATGGCATTTTTAATACCACCCGCAGCCTTTATATGGTTGTCTTTAATTAAAAATTGATCATATAAACCAAAACGGTGATTCACGCCACCACCAATTCTAACAGCCCATTTTTCGCAGATTCTAAAATTGGGTGTTGTCTTTCTGGTATCTAATATTTGTACATTATAAGGGGCTATTAATGTTGCCAAATAATTTGTTTTGGTAGCTATAGCACTCATTCTTTGCATACAATTAAGTAATAATCTTTCTGTTTTTAAGATGGAATGAATATATCCCTCCATGGAACCTATGGAATTATTTGCTTCTATATTATCACCGTCCTGAACATTAAATTTTATTTTCAATAAGGGATCAACTTTTTGACAAATTATAATGGCAAGTTCTATACCCGCAATAATACAGTCTTCTTTCACATGAAATACAGCTCTGCCCATTTGCTTTTCTTCAATAGTAGCCATTGTGGTGATATCACCACTGCCTATGTCTTCTGCTAAGGCATTTTCTATAAATTGATTTAATACTGAAAGTTGAGACATTTATTTTTTTTGTTTTCGATAAGTAAAAGTAAACTAAATAGTTTTCAAAAGCCGCACTTTGGCTGCCTGCCAGTGAGGCGTTCTATTTTTTTTAGTAAAGATATATAAGTAAAGTAAACTAAATAGTTTTCAAAAGCCGCACTTTGGCTTCCTGCCAGGGAGGCGTTCTATTTTTTTTGGTAAAGATATATAAGTAAAGTAAACAAAATAATTTTCAAAAGCCGCACTTTGGCTTCCTGCCAGGGAGGCGTTCTATTTTTTTTGGTTAAGATATATAAGTAAAGTAAACAAAATAATTTTCAAAAGCCGCACTTTGGCTTCCTGCCAGGGAGGCGTTCTATTTTTTTGGTAAAGATATAACTAAAGTAAACTAAATAGTTTTCAAAAGCCGCACTTTGGCTTCCTGCCAGGGAGGCGTTGAAAATTATTTAGTTTACTATACAAACAAACTAGTGTGCTTTCAAAAATGCAATCGCTTTTGCATATGAGTCTTCTTTAGCAGCTGCATTATAACTTGGATTACTTGGATTCGCAAAACCATGACCTGCTTGATATCTATTCACTGATAAATTCTTACCCGCCTCTTTCATATTTTTTTCAAAATCATTCACCATGGTGGGAGAAGGGCTTTGATCTAAGTTGCCAAAAAATCCAATGATATCACATTGAATAGATTTTAATTTTTCCATATTGGATTCTGGTCTACCATAATACATAACCGATCCTTTTGCTTGTGGTCCAGCAAGTATGGCAGTTTGTAAACTCCACATGCCGCCAAAGCACCAACCTACACTATATATAGATGCTTTACTACCTGCGTACTTAATAGCCCCTTGCATGATGGCAGTCATTCTTCCCATATCCGCTCCGCGCATTAATTTCATAGCACTATCTGGAGTAGCTGCTACTTTACCATCATACATATCTACAGCAATTACATTTACGTCTCCTAAGTCAGTATAATATTTATCTGATTCCATTTTTATATTCTCATTCAATCCCCACCATTCTTGAATGACAATTAAATACTTATTGCTTTTCTTTTTAGCGGCTATAAAATATGCATTGGCTTGCTTACCATCGGCAGCCTCAAATGACATCATTTTCCCTAATAGGTTTTCTGGATTCACGACCATAGGTGAGAGGTGCATGGCGGCAAAAGCTGGGGTACCTGCCTCCAATTGATAAGCTTGCTTTGTTTCCATATTCAAACACTCAATTACTTCCGCTTTTTCTAAGGTAGGGTGTTGCGTTTTTGTCCAATTCCAGCTTATTAAACTAGCTGTCAATAGGACGCTAAAAAGGACATAAATGGCTTTTTTCATTGATTTTTATTTATTTTAATTGAAGATGTTCACTTTTATATATCAGTTATAAACATTTATTGTTGAGCCTTAGCTATGATTTTGTTGCCCCCCTTTTTTGGCGTAGTTTTGTACGACCTCTAAGAATTTTTCCAAATAAAGATAGGTCCAAAAAAGTAAATTAACCATTTTGAAATTGGTTTCTACACAATAGAATATTCCTATTGGGTAAATCCTATTTTCAAAAAATGAACTAATAATAGTATGGCAAAGTATGTATTTGTAACGGGCGGTGTAACGAGTAGTTTAGGTAAGGGCATTATTGCCGCTTCTTTGGCAAAATTATTGCAAGCAAGAGGCTTCACTACCACGATACAAAAATTCGATCCCTACATTAATGTGGATCCAGGTACTTTGAACCCCTACGAGCATGGAGAGTGTTATGTAACAGAAGATGGTGCAGAAACCGATTTAGATTTAGGCCACTATGAGCGTTTTTTAAGTACGCCAACTTCACAAGCCAATAATGTCACTACAGGTAGAATTTATCAAACAGTTATTAATAAAGAAAGAGCAGGAGAATTTTTAGGTAAAACAGTGCAGGTAGTACCGCATATTACCGATGAGATTAAGCGTCGTATGCTATTATTGGGTCAAGATGGAAAGTTTGATATTGTGATTACTGAAATTGGCGGAACAGTGGGTGATATTGAGAGTACTCCTTTTATAGAAACCGTGCGTCAAATTCAATGGGAATTACCTGAAGAAGATGTGATGGTGGTGCATTTAACCCTTATTCCTTATTTAAATGCGGCTAAAGAATTAAAAACAAAGCCTACACAACATAGTGTTAGAATGTTAAGTGAGACAGGGGTGCATCCTGATGTAATTGTTTGTAGAACAGAGCATCCGTTAAATGATGATATTAAAAGAAAAATTGCTTTATTCTGTAATGTAAAAGCAGGTAATGTGATTGAATCTTTAGATGCGAGTACTATTTATGAAGTGCCTTTGTTAATGCAAAAAGAACAATTAGATTTAATTGTACTTAAGAAATTAAATATTCAAAATTATAAGGAACCTGATTTAACGAAGTGGAATGTATTTTTAGACAAATTAAAAAATCCTAAAAGCATCGTTAATATTGGTTTAATTGGTAAGTATATTGAACTACAAGATGCTTATAAGTCTATCTTAGAAAGCTTTATTCATGCAGGTGCGATGAATGAAGTGAAAGTGAATGTAGTGAATGTACATAGTGAAAATATAACGGATGAGAATGTAAATGAACAATTAGCTGGCTTGCACGGTCTATTAGTAGCGCCAGGTTTTGGTGCAAGAGGAATTGAAGGAAAAATTGTGGCGGTAAAATATGCAAGAGAAAACAATTTACCTTTCTTTGGTATTTGTTTAGGTATGCAAATGGCCGTGATTGAATTTGCGCGTAATATTTTGCATTTAAAAGGGGCACACTCAGTTGAAATGGATCCTAATACAGAACACCCGGTAATTGATATGATGGAAGATCAAAAAAGAATTACCATGAAGGGTGGAACCATGCGTTTAGGTTCTTATCCTTGTACCATTACAAAGGATACATTAGCCTATAAAATTTATGGCAGCACTAATATTAACGAAAGACATAGACATCGCTATGAATTTAATAATACCTTCTTGAAATTATTCCAAGA
>JBEIIN010000161.1:0-3627 GCA_040380795.1 Sediminibacterium sp.
AAAAGTATTGATCTTTTATTGTTTGTTGCGTAGGGTTATTTGCGGTTAAATAATAGCACCCCAGTACCATATCTTGGCTTGGTGTAAGAATGGGATCACCTGTTGCAGGAGATAAAAAATTATTTGGTGCAAGCATTAACATCCTCGCTTCCGTTTGAGCTTCTAAGCAGAGTGGTATATGTACCGCCATCTGGTCACCATCAAAATCCGCATTAAATGCTGGGCACACAAGAGGATGTAATTTGATTGCACGACCTTCTACTAATAATGGTTCAAAGGATTGAATACCTAATCGGTGCAACGTTGGAGCGCGATTCAATAAAATTGGATGACCTGTCATTACTTGCTCTAAAATCTCCCAGGCAAGAACTTCGTTACTTTGAATAATATTTTTAGCTGCTTTAATATTATTTACTAAACCTTCATAAATTAAACGGTGTATAACAAAGGGCTGAAATAATTCGATAGCCATTTCCCGAGGTAATCCACATTGGTTTAATTTTAACTCTGGACCTACAATAATTACTGACCGACCCGAATAATCAACCCGCTTACCAAGTAAATTTTGGCGAAAACGCCCCTGTTTACCTTCAATAATATCCGATAAGGACTTAAGCGGTCGATTGTTTAATCCAAAAACCGCTCTACCACGTTTACCATTATCAATAAGTGCATCAACAGCTTCTTGAAGCATCCGTTTTTCATTTCTAATAATAAGTTCCGGAGCAAGAATTTCTTGTAAACGAGCTAGGCGATTATTTCGATTAATTACCCTTCGATATAAATCGTTAAGATCGGAAGTTGCAAAACGCCCCCCATCAAGTTGAACCATTGGTCGAAGATCTGGTGGTAACACGGGTATTATATCTAATATCATCCAAGAAGGGTCAGAACCAGATGCCCTAAATTGATCAATTACGCGAAGGCGTTTTATTAATTTTTCTCGATCAGATTCGCGCACACAAGATATAAGCAAACGTAATTCTTTTGATTCCTGCTCCAAATCAATTTTTTTAAGAAGGTTTTTGATAGCTTCTGCTCCAATGGCCACTTCAATGTCATTATTGTCTGCTTTCGTATTATCAAAAACCTGCCAATCTGTTTCTGCTAGCAGTTGCTTATAAAAAAGTTCTCCACTGGCTCCAGGATCTAAGACAATATAAGAGTTAAAATACACCACCTGCTCTAACTCTTTTAATGAAATATTTAAAATTAGCGCAATTTTACTCGGCCGACCTTTAACGTACCAAACATGTGTAACAGGAGAAGCTAATTCCACGAAACCCATACGATGACGTCGCACATTAGACTCAATAACTTCTACACCACAACGTTCACAGACTATTCCTTTATGTCGCACACGTTTATATTTACCACAATGGCATTCCCAGTCATTTACAGGACCAAAGATTCGTTCACAAAACAAACCACTCATTTCGGGTTTTAGTGTCCTATAGTTTATAGTTTCAGGTTTTGTTACTTCTCCAATACATTGCCCATCGGGCAAAGTACGTTCCCCCCAACCCCGTATTCTGGCTGGGGAGGCTAAATTTATTTTTACGTAGTCAAAAGATCTATCGGTTTCTAACATAAAAAAAGGAACAATTTTATATCATCATGAGGTGTTGAAGTTAACCCAAAATTAAAAGACTGTTAAAGATAGCCTTTGTCTTCGCCTTGGTTAGAGAGAATAATATTTGAGATGGACTGATCTAAAACTAACTTTGGTAGGTTCATATCGATAATTAAATTTTCCTTATCTTCTGAGACTTCACTCATTAAATTAATCTCATAATCTTGGAGTTTTATATTATCTTGAATATTTAGTTTATATGTGGCAACATCCAAACATAATGCTTGTAATTCACGCATTAAAACTTTAAATGACTCTGGAATCCCTGGACGAGGTATCGGTAAACCCTTAACAATAGCATTTAAGGTTTCATTACGACCTTGCATATCATCAGACTTAATTGTTAACAATTCTTGTAGTGTATACGCAGCACCAAAAGCTTCTAATGCCCAAACTTCCATTTCACCTAACCTTTGCCCTCCTTGTTGTGCACGACCACCAAGAGGCTGCTGGGTAACTAACGAATAAGGTCCAGTAGAACGAGCATGAATTTTATCATCAACTAAATGAACCAATTTCAACATGTAAGCTTGACCGACCGTTATAGGGTTTTCAAAATTTTTACCTGTACGACCGTCGCGTAAAACCATTTTTCCTGGGTGTTCACTTGCAAAAACCCACTGTTTTTCATGAGCTGCTTCTTTTAATTTTTTATTTATAAGAGCTCTTGAAGCTTCAGAGCCATACATTTCATCAAAAGGTACAATTTTACATCTGACACCCAAATTATGGACAGCAAACCCAAGAAGGCATTCAAAAAGTTGGCCAACATTCATTCTGGAAGGTACTCCTAAAGGGTTTAAAATCATATCAACAGGAGTACCATCTGGTAGAAAAGGCATATCTTCACGGGGTAAAATTTTTGAGATAATTCCTTTATTTCCATGTCGACCGGCCATTTTATCCCCAATTTGAATTTTTCTTGTTTGTGCGATATAGACTTTTAATACTTCGTCTGTTCCCGGTGGTAAATCATCTCTATTACTTCTAGAGAAAATTTTTACATCTAAAACACGACCAGATGTCCCATGAGGTAATTTTAATGAGGTATTTCTTACATCACGAGACTTTTCACCAAAAATCGCCCGCAATAACTTACCTTCGGGTGGATAATCTGATTCCCCTTTGGGAGTTACCTTCCCGACTAAGGTATCTCCAGAGTTAACCCAAGTACCGATTCTTATAATACCGTTTTTGTCCAAATGCCGAATAGAATGTTCACTAACATTGGGAAGGTCTCGAGTAACCTCTTCCATCCCTAATTTAGTTTGGCGAATTTCTATTACAAACTTCTCAATATGTAAAGAAGTATATAAATCATCATAAATTAGTCGCTCGCTTATAACAAAAGCGTCCTCATAGTTATATCCTTCCCACGGCATATAAGCGATTAAGATATTTTGACCTACAGATAACTCACCTCCTTCAGTAGAAGCCCCATCAGCTATTATTTGGCCGGTTAAAACTTTTTCGTTAATACCAACGATAGGCCTCTGGTTTATACAAGTATCCTGATTGGAACGTTGATATTTCGTTAAATTATAAGTAAAAATTACATAATTTTTATCCTTGATAAAAATTTTTCCACCATTTATACGTATTACTTTTCCATAACCGACACTTAAGACAGTCATACCAGAGTCTCTAGCAGTTTGCCCCTCTAAACCTGTACCTACTAAGGGAGCCTCGGGGTATAGCAGTGGTACAGATTGACGTTGCATATTTGAGCCCATAAGGGCCCGGTTCGCGTCATCGTGTTCTAAGAAAGGTATAAGTGAAGTTGCTAACGACACTACTTGTATAGGAGAAACGGCTATATAGTCTACCTCCCCTGCGGGTACGCTAAATAATCCCTGGCGGTAACGTACAGGTACAGTATTATTCTTAATAAAACCATCTTCTCTTATTTCTAAAATATAAGCTGGATCTGCACTTGTTTGTAAACCGACAAAAATATTTGATAATTCTGACAATAAAGAAAATTGATTAATTTT
>JBEIIN010000162.1:0-3608 GCA_040380795.1 Sediminibacterium sp.
AGAGCTGGAGCGAGATTTGAAAGGGCAAATTCTTTAAAGGCAGATGAATTTTGAAGTGACCATTATAGGCGCCAATAGCGCTGTTCATGCTTTTGGGAGATTTCCTACTTGTCAGATCGTTCAGGTCAATCATGAGCCCTATCTGGTAGATTGTGGAGAGGGGTCTCAGTATAGGATGGAGTTGTTTAAGGTGAAACGCTCCAAAATCAATCAGATTTTTATCAGTCATTTGCATGGAGACCATTATTATGGATTGGTCGGATTTCTATCTACATTAAACCTGAATAGTAGAATTGAACCCCTCACTTTATGTCTTACAGATTCAATAGTTTCTCCAAAGATATAGTCCTTCCAACCTTGGTGGCGATGCCCTCCCATGACCAGTAATTTAGCCTCATAGCTATTGACAATATTTACAATCTCCTTCACCCTATTTTCATAGCCTAAATAAGTGGTGGCTTTATAGCCCTTCAATGCTAATGCATTGGCATAGGTATCAAGTCTCGCTTGGTCTTTTCTGGTTTCAATATCATCACTTGATTCTTGTAAATATTTAGCAGTCGCACTTTCCACCACATGAATAAAAATAAATTCAGTGGCCTGATGCGCATGTTGAATAGCGGTTTTAATAAGCTTTGCGTCAGCTAAAGAAAAATCTACAGCAATGGCAATTTTATTTACAGGGGCTTCCTGTGACCAATCTAATTCAATCATCTCACCATGGAAACCCTCCTCCACCTTCTCATGATGTCTTTTTAGAAAAATTGGATATACAACAATGTAAATAAGTAGCGCTAAAAATAAAAGCACCAAAGCTATTAATAATAATTTCACGAAGCCATTTCCTGATCCATTATAAAAACTAGTTACAAAACCAACCACTAAATTGCCATTTAGAAATACAAGAATACTTGCTACTATCCATGCCATCGTTTTCACTTTCCAATTAATGACAAATTCACCCATGGTGGTTTTATCACTTACAAAATGGATAAGTGGAATAACTGCAAAGCCTAATTGTAAACTTAAAATAACCTGGCTGAACACTAAAAGTGCATCAACATGCTCTTCTCCCATAATACCAATTACTAAAACGGCGGGGATAATGGCAATAAGTCTAGTGAGTAGTCTTCTTATCCAAGGGTTTAATCTTAATTTCAAATACCCTTCCATAACAATTTGACCCGCCAAAGTACCCGTCACTGTTGAGCTTTGGCCGGCAGCAATTAAAGCAATGGCAAATAATATAGGTGCTAGTTCAGAACCCAATAAAGGCGCTAACATAGAATGGGCTTCTTCAATTTTAGCCACCTGCGTATTGCCTGTTGAAAAAAAGGCGGTGGCCGCTAAAATTAAAATGGATGCATTTACAAAAAAAGCAGCGTTTAAGGCAATAGCACTATCGATGAAATTATACAAGATAGACTTTCGAATACCCTTACTAGTTCGATCAATTTTTCTGGTTTGTACTAAAGCCGAATGCAAGTATAAATTATGTGGCATGACCGTAGCCCCAATAATACCTATTGCTATATACAAAGCTTCTGGTGATAATTTTGTTGGAATAAACCCCTTGATTGCATAAGATAAGTCGGGTTTGGCTATAAACATTTGAATTAGAAAGCTAAATCCAATGGTGGCTACTAGTACTAATATAAAGGCTTCCATTTTACGAATGCCAAAGCGTTGTAAAAATAAAAATAGGAAAGTGTCAAAAACAGTAATCATAGTGCCATACATTAATGGCATACCTGTTAATAATTTAATACCAATAGCCATACCTAATACTTCTGCTAAATCGGTAGCGGCAATAGCCAATTCTGCTAATAAATATAAAATGAAATTAATAAAAGGCGGATAGGTTTCTCTATTGGCTTGCGCTAAATCTAACCTACGCACAATACCCAATCTTGCACTTAAACTTTGTAATAAAATGGCTAGGAGATTACTTAGTAACAATACCCAGATTAATTGATAGCCAAATTTCGCACCTCCTTGTAAATCTGTGGCCCAATTACCCGGATCCATATAACCCACACTCACCAAATAGGCAGGCCCCACAAAAGCCATAAACTTACGCCACCCGCCCTTATTTTGGACAGGAACCGATTCATGCAGGTTATCTAATGACTTTTCTCTCATAATTATTATATCCTCAACTGGAAAGCTATATCTATTCTACCCTTACTCTAATTTACCCCTTTATGGAGGCTTGAAATACCTATGGCCGTAGTAATGTAAATTTAATGATAAAAGCTTTTGCCTAACTCAGTTTGATAGTCTATTTTAGCAAAAAACTACGAAATGCGTATTGGGTACTATATTTTGCTTTGCTGTTTGATTTTAGCTTGCGCTGAAAAAAAACCAGATTTCACAGGCAATACGCCCCTTACTATTAACGACTTTAATAAAGTGTTTAAAGCGGCGAGTTTACCCCTCTCTATTTCCGATTCTAATTTGAAGCAATATACCGATACCTTAGTCATTGGCAGAAAAGCATTGGCTCAGTTTATTCCAGATTCAGTAGTTGAAAATATCATAGCTAAAAAAGATAAAAAGGCTTTACTACATCCTATTATCAGAATTGAAAAAGAAGAAGAATATTATTTGTTGTTAAATGTAAGCCATCCTAAAAAACAAGAAATAGCCGTTGTCGTATTTAGTAAGAAAAATGATTTCCTAGACTATAAAGTCATTACTGAGTTCAATGAAGGAAATACCAATTCAAAAATGTATGGCAAGAGCTTAAAAATTAACAGAGAGCCTTCTTTTTTAGTAGAAGAAAATAAATTGGCAGAGGACAATTCCCTTACTTACGAAAAGAAAGGATGGGCCTATACCGATAATAGTTTTAGATTAATTTATTTCGATAGCAATAAAAAACCAGAAAATAAAAAAGTACTCAACCCACTAGATAGTATGCCCATGAATTATACCTTTAGTGGTGACTATGCTAGAGATGCTAAAAATTTCATTTCCATTAGAGACTACTCTACCGCTGGTAAATATCAATTCTTTTTACATTTTGAAAAGAAAGACGGAACCTGTGTAGGAGAATTAAAAGGCCTATTGACCTTTACAAAAAATAAAGCCACTTTCACAGAAAAAGGCGATCCTTGTATTATTCATTTTACCATACAAGGCAATGTCATTAATATTAAAGAGGACGGCAATTGCGGTAATCATCGCAATATGACTTGCTATTTTAATGATAGCTATGACAAAAAAAGAAAGCCAAAGAAGAAGAAATAATCCACAATTTAGGCCAAGAAATGGTTCTTATCCACAGTTTAATGTGTAAATATTACATTGTCTTTAAATACCATTATATTGCATTCAAATAACCAAACCCGAATGTATGAGTTTTAGAAACTATCAAGTGCCTTATGCTATCAATGACCAATTCAAGAAAAAGGCAGCTTATTTTTCTATGGAATTTGCTATTCATCAACCCTTAAAGATATATAGTGGTGGCCTAGGATTTTTAGCAGGTTCGCATCTAAGAAGTGCTTTTGAATTAAACCAAAATTTAATTGGCGTAGGTATATTATGGAAGTATGGTTATTACGACCAAGCCAGAAATCAAGACCAGACCTTGCAAGTAACAT
>JBEIIN010000163.1:0-3570 GCA_040380795.1 Sediminibacterium sp.
ATTAATAAGGTATAGGCATTCTTAGTAACGATTGATTGTTTCCCTAGATCATTTTTTATTTCCACATATCCATTTGTAGAAACACCCAATTCTACAGAAACCATTTTAAAACTATTTTCTTCCATTTTTACAAAAACAAAGGGTTTATTTTGCCATTTTATAATGGCCTCATCAGGAACTGCATTTAGTTTCGCATCATTTAACTCAATTTCAGCATTCGCAGATGTACCTGGATATAAACGTATCGACTCATTCACTAAATGACAGTGCACATCGGTAGTTTTATCTTCATTGATATTAGGATTAATGACAGCCACTTTAGCAAAATACATTTTACGCATATCATTATTGGTATAAAAACTTAATTTATTGCCCACTTTTAAATTAGTAGCATCGTTTTCATATACAATAAGTCTTAAATGTAAATCGCTAGGATCAATAATTTCAAAAAGAATGTCTGTAGGTGTTACATATTTTCCAATATTAACATTTACCTTGGTAACATACCCATTTATAGGCGCATTAAAATTAATGGCCCTGGAAATATTATTCTCATTCAATGCAAGAGGGTCTATCCCCAATAATTTAAGCTTCTCGCTTAAAGACTTTGTTAAGTACTTTTGGCTTTCGAAATCGCTTCTGGCTAATTGAAAAATTTTATCACTAGTTGCCTTTGTTGCATTTAAATCTCTTTGTCTATTAAAATCGGCTTCTAAATAAACTAGTTTACTCTTTGCCGTTAAATAGTCTTGTTGTAATTCAATGTAACTAGGGTCCTCCATTATAGCCAATAAATTACCTTTTTTTACAAACATGCCCGGAATGAGGCTAGTTTTCTTTAAATAACCTCCCATGGGAATACTAACAGAAACTATATTACTAGGTGGCACATCAATAACCCCATTCACCTTTAATACCTTATGCATGGACATTAACTGTGCAGTCCCAAAACTAAGGTTCGCCGTTTTTAATTGCGCTGCATTTAAGGTAACCAGTTCAGCGCTAAGTGCATCAGCTCCTTTTTCTGTGTCAATAGCCTCTGCTGGCTTGTTTCCGTTACAAGCAAGTATTGTTGATATACTAAGAAGGGCTATTAAGTTTTTAAATTTCATAAATTTATCTTTAATTATTTGCACTAATTTTTTCTATTTCAATGGCGCCTTCATTTAATTGCTGGACATAATTGAAATACTCATTTTGAATTTGTATGGCTTGATTAATAATCATAACCCATTCCAAGTAACCTATTTCACCTGCTGTTAATTTTTTTGAAGCTGTTTCTATTAGTATATTGGTATTCGGTAATATGGTTCTTTGATATTTTGTAATTAAGCTTTTATTTTGAACATACCTGGCTACTAAATTTTTTAAATTTGTACCTAACTGTTGTTGTACCGCAAATTGCTCTAATTTATTTTGTTGCACACTAATACTTCCAGCAGCAATACGTGAACGTTGCGCCGAAGAAAATAAAGGAATGGACATACCCATATTAAAAGCATTAAAACGATAATCTTTTCCGAAAAACTGTTCGGTAGTCTGACTAGTTGGCTGCCAACCAATAATGGTGGAGCTATTATAGCCCAAATTAAAAGAGGGTTGTAATTTCCCCTTTTCAAGTTGGAGCTCATTTTCAGCTAGTATAATTCTTTGTTGACTTAATTTTATTTGGGGCGTTTCAGGCACCGTTAGCAAATCAGGAATACGCTCTAATTCAATAATATTATTTTCAGCAAAAGGCACCTGTACTATTTTTGAATTTAAAAGAATATTGAATTCATTTAACAATACCTCGTACTCAGTAGTTAATAATTCTAATTGATTGGAGATTTGCGCTAATTGACTTTCTGCAGTAATTTTTTCCAAGATATCGGAATTTCCTGCCTCAAAACGCTGCTTTGCCTTATTAGCAAAGGAAGTGTAAATACTATCTGCATTGAGCAAGAGTTGCTTTCTTCTTTGAAGGAGTAGTAAATTATAAAAATTATTTTTTACCGCAGCCTTTAATTCAATTTCTTTTTGCAATTTCGAGAGTACACTTATATTAATATTCGTTTTATTGATAGCGCCTTGACTCTTGTATACAGCGGGGAATTGTATATTCTGAGATACAGTCATTCGGTTATCATTTTGAAAACTATTTATTTTCCCATAACCAAAATCAAATAGTGTTTTTTCAATATCAAGATGACTCTTTTTTAAAGCTTGATAATAGTTCACCTGCATTGAACTTGCTTTTAAAGAAGCATTATTTTGAATGGCACTATCGATAGCTGCATTAATACTTATTTTATTTTGTGCTAAAGCAGTTGAAGAAAATAAGATAGTTGCTAAAATCACTAAACTAACATTTTTGTTCATTTTTAAATATTGAGTTCCTTTTTCAAAAAGTAAATACATAACGGGCAGTACAAAAAGAGTAAGCATAGTTGAAATAATCAACCCTCCAATAACTACGGTGGCTAAAGGCTTCTGCACTTCCCCCCCTGCGCCAGTACTAATGGCCATGGGTATAAAGCCTAAGGCAGGCACTAATGCTGTCATTAATACAGCCCTTAATTTTGATTTAGTGGCATGTATTACAATTCGAATAGAATCATGCCAACCTTCTGATTTAAGCCTATTAAATTCAGATACTAATAAAATGCCATTTAAAACCGCTACTCCAAATAAAGCAATAAACCCTACACCTGCCGATATACTAAATGGCATATCTCTTGCCCACAAAGCAAAAATACCTCCCATCGCTGATAAAGGAATGGCCGTGTATATTAATAAACCTTGCTTCACAGAGCCAAAAGCAAAATATAATAATAAGAAAATAAGAAGCAAGGCAATAGGAACCACTACACTTAATCTATCTTTTGCAGCTGTCATATTTTCAAAAGACCCTCCATACACGATGGTATATCCTTTTTGCAATTGAAGTTGATCATTTATTTTAGCCTGCAACTCTTTTACAATAGTTTGTACATCTCTTCCAGTAATATTGAAGCCTACTATAATTCTTCTTTTTGTATTCTCTCTTTGTATTTGATTCACTCCTTCTATTTCTTCTATACTAGCCACATAAGACAACGGAATTTGCTGCCCTTTGGCAGAACTAATGTACAAGTTTTGAATATCGGCAATGCTCTTTCTTGCTTCACCATCAAATCTTACCACCATATCAAATCTTTTCTCCTCTTCATAAACCTGCCCTGCTATCTGTCCTGCAAATGCAGCATTGACTACCTTATTTATATCTGCCACATTCAGTCCATACTTAGCCATCCCATCTCTATTATATTGTATGACCACCTGCGGCATACCTGTTACTTTTTCTTCATAAATATTAATAGCGCCATCAACAGTCTTAATAATATCATTTAATCTACTGGCATAATGCGTAAGCGAGTCTAAATTTTCACCGAATATTTTACATACTACATCTTGTCTTGCACCCGTCATTAATTCGTTAAAACGCATTTGAACGGGGAATTGAAAACCAACAGTAATACCAGGCACTTGCTCTAATACCTTTGTCATTTTTAAACTTAACTCATTAAAAGTTTTAGCAGAAGTCCATTC
>JBEIIN010000164.1:0-3548 GCA_040380795.1 Sediminibacterium sp.
AATAGGTCCAAAAATTTCATCTTGCATAATTTTTGCATCTGGTTGAACCCCTACCATAATAGTTGGTTCAATAAATAATTTTTCTCTATTTGATTTTCCTCCATAGACAATTTCACCATCTCCTAAATAAGAAGTAAGACGCAACCATTGTTTATCATTAATGATTTTACCATAATGTTCTGCGCTTTCTGCAGCTGCACCATAAAATTTTTGAATAGCAATAATTAATTCTTTAATAAGTTCATCTTTTAAATGATGAGGTACTAATATATAGTCAGGTGCAATACACATTTGACCGCAATTAGAAAATTTAGGATTCGCTAAACGGCGCGCAGCTACTCTTAGATTGGCATCATCACAAATCACCGCAGGGCTTTTGCCGCCTAACTCTAAAGTCACAGGCACTAATTGTTCAGCCGCATATTTATAAATAATTTTTCCTACCGCAGTACTGCCTGTATAAAAAATATGATCAAACCTATTTTCTGTTAACAAAGGAGGTAATATAGTAGCGCCTTCCCCTTCTAAATAAAGTATATAGTTATTGGGAAATAAAGAGTCTACAATCTTACCCATTATTTTTGCCGTCGCTGGCGCAAACTCAGATGGTTTTAAGACCGCGCAATTTCCTCCCGCAATGGCTCCAATTAAGGGTGTAAATAATAATTGAAATGGATAGTTCCAAGGAGCAATAATACAAACCACGCCCAAGGGTTCTTGAATAGTATAACTAGAAGAAGGCATATTGACCAAATTGGTGGCAACCGATTTAGGCTCCATCCAGTCTTTTAAATGCTTGATGGTATAATTTAATTCACTTAAGAAAAAACCTATCTCGGTAGCCCAGGCATCTTCATCGGTTTTTTTTAAATCGGTATAAAGCGCTTGATATATTTGTTTTTCAGCATCTAGAACAGCTTTTTTTAAGCGTTCAAGCTGTTGCACTCTAAAGGTGTAAGACTGTGTAGCACCAGTGGCAAAATACGCACGTAGGTTGTGAATAGTAGTAGACATATGCAATGATTATTAGGCAATTTAAGCCTTATTCACGAAATCAAAGCCCCATTTATTCGCTTATCAAAATAATTGTGAAAATTCAGAAATTTTTGATAATTTAACGTACTTAATTTTAAGAAGTTAATTCATAACGATTAGAAACTAAACAACGATTTGCTATGTCCAAGAGAAAATCAGATAACACAAGAAGGGATTTTATTAAAAATTCTACACTCGCATTAGGAGGCTTTTATATTTTACCTAGACACGTATTAGGTGGAAAAGGATTTACTGCGCCAAGTGATAAATTACAAGTAGCTGGTATCGGTGCCGGCGGAAAAGGAGAAAGTGATTTATTTGCTTTCTATAGTACGGGCAAAGCAGATGTTGCTTTTTTATGTGATGTAGATGATAGACAAGCTGTACAAAGTCGTCAAAGATATCCAAAAGCAAAATACTATAAAGACTACAGAGAAATGTTAGATAAAGAACATATGCATATTGACGCTTGCTCTGTTTCTACACCCGATCATATGCACGCTGTGCAAGCGATGGCCGCTATGCAATTAGGCAAGCATGTCTATGTTCAAAAGCCAATAGCACATGATATTTATGAAGCACGTGTTATGACCAAGGCAGCACACGATTATAATGTAGTTACGCAAATGGGTAACCAAGGTTCATCTGGAGATGGCGTGCGTATTTTACAAGACTGGCACACTGCTGGATTAATTGGTGATGTGCATACCATTTATTGTTATACCGATAGACCAGTTTGGCCTCAAGGAGTGAACCGTCCTATATTAACTACTCCAACTGCCATTCCTGCTGAATTAGATTTTAATTTATGGTTAGGTACGGCTCCTCAAAAAGATTATTTCGAAGGTTTACTTCCATTTAACTGGAGAGGCTGGTGGGATTACGGAACCGGCGCTTTAGGTGATATGGCTTGCCATATTATGGCACCTGCATTTGCAGTCTGTGGTTTAGGATATCCTATTGCTGCAGAATGTAGTGTTTCAACTCGTTATACTGCACCTTGGCAAAAATTATATGCACCAGATTCTGGTCCAATGGGTTCTCATATTATTTTAACTTTCCAAGGACAGAACGGAAAGCCAAATGTAAAATTACATTGGATGGATGGCGGTATTCAACCAGAACGTCCAGGTGAATTAGGCTCTAACGAAATGATGGGTGACGGTGGCAATGGTGTTATTTTTGAAGGAACAAAAGGAAAGATGATGGCAGGTACTTATGGTATCAATCCTCAATTATTACCTACCCACTTAACAAAAACAACTTCAGTACCAAAAACGATAGATAGAGTGAAAGGCGGAGAAGGCGGACACTATTCTGCATGGGTAGAAGCTTGTATCGCAGGTCCTGGTAGTAAAGAAGCAAAGGCTTTAAGTTCTCATTTTGATATTGCAGGTCCATTAACAGAGTCTGTATTAATGGGTAATTTAGCGATCAGAAGTTATGATATCAAAAACACTGATAAAAAAGGTAACGCTACTTATCCAGGTAGAAATATTCAATTGTTATGGGATGGGCCAAATATGAAGATCACCAATTTCGACGAAGCGAATCAATATGTTAAAAGAACATATCGCGATGGTTGGAGTTTGGGTGTATAGTATTGATTTACTTTACTCATTATATATCTCGGTTGCCTTTGGTAACCGAGATTTTTTTTGCACTACCTTTATTAGATAATAGTACTATATCATGGAAAATTTACAAGAGCAGTTTTTATTAAACCCAGACATTACTTTTCTAAACTTTGGATCCTTTGGGGCCACGCCCAAACCTATTTTTGATGCTTATCAAAAATGGCAAAGAGTTTTAGAAGCAGAACCTGTTCAATTCATTGTATTTGATGGCGTAAATTATTTAGCAGATTCAAGAGCAGCACTAGCTAAATTTATAGGCTGTCCCGATAAAGACGATTTAGTCATGGTGACCAACCCCTCTTTTGCCATTAATTTAATTGCCAAGAATTTTCCTTTAAATAAAGGTGATGAAATTTTAGCTACCGATATTGAATACGGTGCCTGTGATCGTACCTGGGATTTTTATTGCAAAAAAAATAAAGCTACTTATAGAAGACAAAAAATAAATTTACCTATTACAAGTAAAGAAAAATTTATTGAAGATTTTTTTGAAGGACTCAGACCTACCACTAAGGCCATATTTATAAGTCATATAACCAGTGCGACTGCCTTAATATTTCCTGTGAAAGAAATTTGCGAAATAGCAAAATCTAAAGGCTTAATTACTATAGTGGATGGCGCACATGTGCCAGCGCATATTCCTTTTAACTTAACTGAAATTCAAGCCGATTTTTATACAGGGGCTTGTCATAAATGGATGATGGCGGCTAAAGGTTGTAGCTTTTTATACGCGCACAAATCGGTTCAGCCTTTATGTGACCCACTTATTGTTAGTTGGGGTTATAAAGCATTAAAACCATCTCATTCCAGTTTCTTAGACTACCATCAAATGATTGGCACACGTGACTTTTCTGCCTTCTTAACAGTAGAGGCCAG
>JBEIIN010000165.1:0-3536 GCA_040380795.1 Sediminibacterium sp.
GAACAAGCCCTATTAAAAGGATTAGCTGGTAATGACTCCAAGGCGGTGGAAACCCTCTATAAAAGTCATTTTAGTTCTATTCAGCACTTTGTTCTAAACAACAATGGCTCTTTTGATGACGCAAGGGATGTTTTTCAGGAAGCAATGATTACTTTATATGAAAAGGTTCAATCCGATTCATTTGTACTTTCCTGTCAAATCAAAACCTATCTTTTCTCAATTTGCAAGCATTTATGGTTAAAGCGCCTGCATCAATTAGGTAAGTATAGTGGCCCATTAAGTAGTCAGGAAGAAACCATTTCAGTAGAACAAGACATGAGGGAGTTTGATAAGAAAGAAGCTTCTTTTGAAATAATGCATCGGGCCTTAAATAGTTTAGGGGAACCCTGTAAAAGTTTGTTAGAAGGTTATTATTTGAATAAAAAAGGAATGCAGGAATTGGCCGCCGATTTTGGATACACGAATGCCGACAATGCAAAGAATCAGAAATACAAATGTTTGATGCGTTTAAAAAAATTATTTTTTGCGCAATATAATATAGGGGAATAAAGATAGAGCAGAGAGGTAATAATTATTGAAGAGAAAAGAGAAAAGAGAAAAAAAACAAACTGGAAGACAAAGAATTATTAGAAACGATTGAAAACTACTTGACAGGCGCAATGTCTGCTCAAGAAAGGGCTCAATTTGAGGCCCTGAGAAAAAATACACCTGATATTGATCAGATGGTGGTGGAGCATAAATTATTCTTGGACCATATGCAGTCTTATGCTAATAGAAACAGCTTTATAAAATTAACCATCCAAACATTTAATAAATTACTATCTGCTGGTGAATGGATGACCGATGATAGCATTAGCACAAAAACGAAAGTTATACAACTTTGGAATAAATATAAAAGAGTCACTGCTATTGCCGCTTCAGTAGGAGGTTTCATTGCATTAACGACGACTATTTTAGTGATGTCTTTATCTCCTAGCTTAAATGGTAATCAGTTATTACAATTAAGCAACGACATTGAAGTCATAAAGAAAAAACAACAAGTACAAGGGCATTTAATTAATGAGGTGAAATCTAAAGTACCTGAAAATGCAAAATTTATAAGTGGTGGTTCTGGATTTTTAATTGATACTAAAGGTTTTATTATTACCAATACACATGTGCTAAAGGGAAATGGAGCCATTGTTATTAATAGTGAAGGCCAAGAATTACATGCCGATATTATTTACAGCGACTACAGTTCAGACCTAGCCTTACTTAAAATAGATGATGAAGATTTTAAAGCACCGAAAAATATCCCCTTTATTATTCGTAAAAAAAGGACAGACCTTGGTGAAGAAATTTTTACCTTAGGCTACCCTAGAAACGATAATGATATTGTATATGGCAAGGGCTACCTTAGTGCACAAACAGGTTATAATGGAGATAGCAATGCTTACCAAATTCAAATAAGCGCGAATCCTGGTTCTTCTGGAGCCCCTTTATTTAATGACAAAGGAGAAATTATTGGTATTATCAATACCAGACAAAAACAAGCTGAAGGAGTGGCTTTTGCCATTAAGTCTACTAAAATATTTGACCTAATTGAGACGGTCAACGAAAAAGAAAATAAAAAGGCAGGCAAAATTAAATTGTCTAAAAATAATACAGCCAATTTAAGTAATAGAAAAAGTCAATTGAGTAATTTAAAAAATTACATCTACAGTATTAGATCTTATAACTAGAATACCTTTACCACAAATTAGAAGGGTATACTTTATTATCTACGAGTGCATTAATACTTTGTTTCACACCCGGCGCATCTTCTTTATAGGTAACACCAAACCATTTTGCATTGGTAGGAATAACCTTTACTTTTCCTAGACCTAATTCATGAAACCTGCCCGCTACATAGGGAATGTAAAACTCTGATTTTAATTCTTGGCCCTTGGCTTTTAAAAATAAGTCGAACTCCTTTTCACACAAGTCAATGAAACCAGGCCCAAAGCACATAAAATTCATACTTACTCTTGTATCTTCTTGCAAAGAAGTTTCTACTCCATTTTCTTCAAATACAATTTGACCATCTGCTCTTCTATAAATAGTTGTGCGCTCATTAATTTGTTTTAAATAGCCTTCTGCATCTATAGAACAAACCCCTCTACTCACCGTTCCATTCTCACTTAGTGTATTAGACAACTCATAACCCAATATGCAATTGGTTTTTTCATTGCACTCTTTCGTCAAAAAAGTATAGGATTGCTCAAAAGCTTCTTTGCCATAATAATCATCGGCATTAATAACTGCAAAGGCTTCTTTCACCACTTCTTTGCAACATAATAAAGCGTGCGCAGTACCCCAAGGCTTCACTCTATCTGCAGCAACCGTATAACCCTCCGTATATTTATCTAGAGATTGGTATACATATTCAATTTCAATTTTACCTTTTAATTTTGGTTCAATAGCATTTTTAAAAGCATCTGCAAAATCGGCACGGATAATAAAAACTACTTTATTAAAACCTGCACGAATGGCGTCATAAATAGAATATTCCATGATGGTTTCTCCAGCAGGACCAAAGCCCTCAGTTTGTTTCATACTACCATATCTACTTGCCATCCCTGCTGCCAAAATCACTAATGTAGCTGCCATATATTTTCAATTAATTTGAATCTAATTTAGTCCTAATTTTAGGATAATTTACTGCCGAATACTCGATATAAATGAGTAGGTAAAATTAACCAATTTCTCTTAAATAAAAAAACATTGAAAGCTACCATTACATTAGATTCCATAAGCATTGATCCCCTTACTAGCTTTAGTAGTTCAAATATTGAAGCTAGTATTCTAAGGCTAGATAAGCTACACCCCATTGTGAGTGGCAATAAATGGTTTAAGCTAAGGTATTATATAGAAGAAGCTATTAGCCAATCTTTCAGCACTATTGCCAGTTTCGGCGGTCCTTATTCTAATCATTTGGTTGCCTTGGCTTATGCAGCAAAAGAAAATAATGTAAAAAGTATTGGCTATGTAAGAGCCACTAAGGAAGATGCCATAACCCCAAGTTTACAAGAAGCGCAAGCCTATGGAATGCAATTGGAATTTATTGGACGAACAAATTTTCAAGAAATAAAAAATGATTTACTGAAAACGAATCAACACAGAAGTATTGATACAAGCAACACAAATAATAATAATGATACTGATAATAAAAAAGGCTCAATATACTTCATTGACGAAGGGGGTTATGGCACCATTGGCGCGAAAGGGGCTGCTACTATTTTAAATGCACATTACAAAAACTATACTACCATTATTGCGGCAGTAGGCACAGGCACTATGCTTGCAGGATTAATCAATGCAGCAGAAGCGCATCAAGATATTATTGGAATTCCCGTTTTAAAAAATGAAAATACTATTGAAGATGAAATAAAAGCATTGCTAATAAATAAAGCAGCCTCATTTAGTTTACTGCATAGTTTTCATCAAGGAGGTTATGCCAAAACAAACCCTGCACTCATTGCTTTTATGAATCAACTATGGGAAACTGAAAAAATACC
>JBEIIN010000166.1:0-3517 GCA_040380795.1 Sediminibacterium sp.
TGCCCCCGATTGATCGGGGGCATTTTTGCCCAAAATTGCCCATTTTTAATAAAAAAAGCCCTTTTTTTAGCGAAAATCCATAAAAAAGCCCCAATTTTACCCAAAATTACTAAACATGGACTTGAAACAAATTCACGATTTAATTAAGGTGGTTAATAAGAGTAATATCGGAGAGATAAGCATCGAAGATAAAGACGGAAAAGTAACCATCAAACAAAAAGAAGAGCATGTAACAGTAAGCTCGGTACCTGCAACTTATGCTGCAGCCCCAGTTGCTATGGCAGCTAGTCCTGCTGCGCCTGCCGCCCCAGCTGCACCAGTGGCCACTAATTTATTGACCATCAAAAGTCCAATGATTGGAACTTTTTATAGAAGAGCAGCTCCTGACAAGCCATTAATGGCTGAGGAAGGAACAGTAGTAGCTCCAGGTAAAGTGGTATGCATTATTGAGGCGATGAAACTTTTCAATGAGATTGAAAGTGAAGTCAAAGGAACCATTGTGAAAATTTTGGTAGATGATGCCAGCCCAGTGGAGTATGACCAACCTTTATTCTTGGTTCAACCAGAATAAACCTCACCCATTTTCAAATTTTAATTAAGAAAAATGTTCAAAAAGATTTTGATAGCCAATCGTGGCGAAATTGCTTTACGTATTATTAGAACCTGTAGAGAAATGGGCATTAAAACAGTGGCCGTTTATTCGACAGCAGATAAAGATAGTTTGCATGTAAAGTTTGCAGATGAAGCAGTTTGTATTGGAGGTCCTAAAGGACAAGAATCCTATTTAAATATTCCACATGTTATGGCAGCCTGTGAAATTACCAATGCCGATGCAGTGCATCCGGGTTATGGTTTTTTAGCAGAAAATGCAAAGTTTGCGCAAATATGTGCCGACCACGGTATTAAATTTATTGGGCCAACCCCTGATATGATTAATAACATGGGTGATAAAATCACTGCCAAAGATACCATGATTAAAGCAGGTGTTCCTGTGGTACCAGGTGGAGATGGTTTGTTGGAAAATGTAGCGGCAGCTAAAAAATTAGCCAAAGAAATTGGATATCCAGTTATTATCAAAGCCACTGCAGGTGGCGGTGGTAAAGGAATGCGTGTGGTATGGAATGAAGGTGAAATTGAAAAAGCATACGATACGGCTAAAATGGAAGCAGGTGCAAGTTTTAAAAATGATGGTTTGTACATGGAGAAATTTGTGGAAGAACCAAGACATATAGAAATACAAGTAGCAGGAGACCAATACGGTAATGTTTGTCATTTGAGTGAGCGTGATTGTTCTATTCAAAGAAGACATCAGAAATTAGTAGAGGAATCTCCTTCGCCCTTTATGACTCCAGAACTTCGTCAAAGAATGGGAGAGGCTGCTATTAAAGCAGCCAGCGCTATTAATTACGAGAGTGTTGGTACGGTAGAATTTTTAGTAGATAAGAATCGTAATTTTTATTTCATGGAAATGAATACGCGAATTCAAGTGGAGCACTGCGTTACAGAAGAAGTAGTAAGCTATGACTTAATTAAAGAACAAATTAAAATTGCAGCAGGTGAAAAAATTTCAGGCCGCAATTACGAACCACAATTGCATGCTATTGAATGTCGTATCAATGCAGAAGATCCTTACAACGATTTTAGACCTTCACCAGGAAAAATAACAGTACTGCATACCCCAGGTGGACATGGTGTGCGTGTGGATAGCCATGTATATGCAGGCTATGTGATTCCTCCCTATTATGATTCTATGATTGGTAAATTAATCACCGTGGCGCAAACCCGTGAAGAGGCTATCAATACAATGTATCGTGCCTTAAGCGAGTATGTGATTGAAGGGGTGCACACAACTATTCCATTCCATTTACAATTAATGCAGAACGAAGATTTTAGAAAAGGAAACTTTACAACTAAGTTCCTAGAAACTTTTAAGATTAAATAATTTTATAATACTAATTTTTCGCTCGCTCTGCCAGGTGCTCGAAAGCTCGCTCAAAATTGTATTACAAAATTATCATTACTTTATAAAAAAAGCCCCCGAATTATTGGGAGCTTTTTTTTATTTGGAGGAAGGGGAAGCTAAATTTTTCTTTTTGTTTTACTAAGCCACTCAGCAGATATGCCAATAAATTCAGCAATATATTTAGAAGGAATGTTTTTAATAACTGGATTACAATTATCTATCAAATAATTGTAAAGTTCCTCTTTAGAAAAAGCGTTAATCATTTTTCTTAATGCACTTTCTTGTTTTAATGCATTAACAATAATATAATTATTAAAGAAATTGGCAAGGTCTTGATTGTCTGTATTTACGCGCTCTAAATCATTTTTTGTGAATTGAATAACTAAGGAGTCTTTAATGGCTAATAAATCGGTATTTGTTTTATCTCCTGTAAAATAACTGTCCTCACAAGACATAAAAGGGTTATAGTCATCTAAGAAGAAATTTTGTGTTCTACTTTTTTTAGTTTGTGGATTGTAAACCCTAGAAATAAACCCTCCATCTAAAATAAAAAAGCCTTTATCGCAAACATCACCCAATTGAATAAGCTTAGTTTTTTTCTTAACGACTAGAATTTTTCCGACTGCCATTAGTATATTGATGGATGCCGGCTTGATCTTATTGTTTAGTAAAAGCTCAATTAATTTAAGATTGGAGTTTTTTTTCTTAGTCATGTCATTCAAAGATGAGGTATAAATGTAATATTCTAGAACAAAATAGATAAATATTGAATTAATTCAAGAAATACCTAATAAAATTCATTTAAAAGAAGATATGGGCATATGTAAAATCTACTAAGTATAATTTTGGTATTTATACTAAAATTCAATGAAAACAAGCACTTCAAGGGTCTTAATCATATTATTAATAAATCTTTTTTATTTGAATATCGGGTATGCACAAGACCTAAATACAAAACAAAAGGATAGTGCCTATTTAGTAAATCCTAGTCAAGAGCGTATTCGAAAAATTAAAAAATCGTTTGCTAAAACCTTTATCAATTTTGTAGGTAATGACGTTTCCTTGTTTGGAACATTGGTTTTGTCTAAACAAGACATTAATGACAATGGCATTACTGCTCCTCTAAATTACTTATACAATACGGTTAATAGCAACACCTTTAACCCAGGCTATAGTGGGGGATTTAGAATAGATGGAATTTACAAAGAGAAACACCGCTATTCTTTAAGTTTTGCAGTAAATAGAATTACCGCTGGTAATTACTACCAAAATAAACATAGTTTATCTCCATTTATAGATGATTTCACGCATTTTAAGGCGGATAATAATTTCACAACACTAAGTATAGCTGCTCATTACAAGAAGCTGCTGCCTGTTAATGCAATGAACAAGTACAAGTTTTATGCTGTATTTGGTCCAAGTTTGGATTATAAAATTTCAAGAATTAGTAGTGAGAACTTAGTTAATGGCGCTGGGAACAGAGCTATTATCAATGGAGATTTTGGAGCTGAGTTTGACAACAAGGGCTACTATGTACTTTTTGCACATTACAAA
>JBEIIN010000167.1:0-3416 GCA_040380795.1 Sediminibacterium sp.
AGTAAGCATGATGACGGGCATTCCTGTAAAGAGAATGGTGGAAGCAGAAACTACGAAGCTGAAGAAGATGACGGAGGAAATGAAGACCGAAGTTATTGGACAAGACGAAGCATTAGGTAAAGTGGTAAAGGCCATTCAAAGAAATAGAGTAGGCTTAAAGGATCCCAAAAAACCTATTGGTACTTTTATTTTCTTAGGTCCAACAGGAGTAGGTAAAACAGAGTTGGCTCGTGCGCTTGCCAGAAATTTATTTGACTCAGAAGATTCTTTAATTAGAATTGACATGAGTGAGTATATGGAAAAGTTTTCTGTGAGCCGTTTAATTGGAGCGCCTCCAGGTTATGTAGGCTATGAAGAAGGCGGTCAGTTAACGGAGAAGGTACGCCGTAAGCCTTACTGCGTCATACTTTTAGACGAAATTGAAAAAGCACATCCAGATATTTATAATATTTTATTACAAGTATTAGATGATGGTATATTAACAGATGGCTTGGGTAGAAAAGTAGATTTTAAAAATACTTTAATTATCATGACTTCTAATATTGGCGCTCGTCAATTAAAAGAGTTTGGGGATGGAGTAGGATTTGCAACGGCTACCCGTGTACTTCAAACAGATGAGAACAATAGATCTGTTATTGAAAAAGCATTAAAAAGAACTTTCTCTCCTGAGTTTTTAAATAGAGTAGACGATGTAGTAGTGTTTAATTCATTGACCAAAGAAAATATTTTCTTAATCATTGACATTATCATGAAAAATGTCTTAGGTCGTTTAGTCACTTTAGGTTTGAACTTAGTTTTATCTGAAGAGGCTAAAGGCTTTATTGCAGACAAAGGCTATGATGTTCAATTTGGAGCAAGGCCTTTACATAGAGCCATTCAAAAATATATCGAAGATCCTCTAGCGGAAGAAATCTTAAACCACAGTGTTAAAGAAGGGGATACCTTAGTAGGCGATTTGGATAAAGAAAATTCTAAGCTTGTTTTTACTTTACAAAAAAAGGAAAAAGAGAAAGCGCCCAAGGCTCCTAAAGAACCAAAAGAAGATTAAGAATTTCCCCAACGGTAACTACTTGCTTTTAGTCCTGCTAAGTCAAGTATGCGGTGCACTACTGTATAAGCTACTTCTTCAATGGTTTGTGGCTTGCTGTAAAAACTAGGTGTCGCCGGACAAATAATACCACCTGCTAAAGTGATTGTCTCCATGTTTTTAATATGAATTAAGTTATAAGGTGTTTCACGCGCCACGAGTATGAGCTTTCTTCTTTCTTTTAAAATAACATCGGCAGCCCTGGTGACTAAATCATCGCTCATACCACTCGCAATACGGCCCAAAGTACCCATACTGCAAGGAACAATAATCATAATATTATATTGTGCCGAGCCTGAAGCGAAGGGGGCGTTAAAATCGTTTTTTTGGTAAAAATGAAAAGGGTATTTAGTATAGTCCTGATTGCCTAATTCTGTCTCCCAAACAATCTTTGCATTATCACTCATAACAATGCCCACCGCCTCAATTTGGTCTTGCATTTGGCTTAAACTATCTAATAAGCATTTAGCGTAAATGGCGCCACTGGCACCTGTGATGGCTACTATAATTTTATTCATATACTATTAACAAAAATAGGCACTAATTGTTGAATTAGAATGGCAGAATGTATTTAGGAGCTAAATCTTGCTCAAGATGGATTTTTATAATTAATTTAGAGCTAGTCCCATGGGGCCTATTGGCAAATTAAAAGTAGGGTCTTTTGCCAAATCATGAAAATGGATTTTTTTATTTCAAACTATGAGTATTAATAAAGTATTTTGTTTTGGTGAAATTTTATTGCATTACGCACCACCGGTGAATAGTAATTTTATGGAGCAGCACCAAATGCCTTTTTATTTAGGGGGTGCTGAATTAAATGTGGCTACTGCATTAGCCAAATGGGGTATGCCTGCAAAATATGGAACAGCCATGCCTGCTCATTTTTTAACAGATGCTATTATTAATTCTTTATCGAAAAAAAATATTGACACTTCTGCTATTCAATTTTCTGGTAATAGAATTGGGTGTTTTTATTTAGCTACAGGCTTGGATATGAAAAATGCAGCGGTGGTCTATGACAGAGCTAATTCTTCTTTTGCTGAAATTAAAAAAGGAAGCATTGCTTGGAAAGAAGTTTTAAAAGACGTGCACTGGTTTCATTTTTCTGCCATATCTGCGGCTCTAACACAAAATGCAACGGATGTTTGTGAAGAGGCTTTAATAGCCGCTACTGAATTGGGTATTCCAATTTCAGTTGACTTAAACTATAGAGCTAAATTATGGCAATATGGAAAAACACCTATTGAGGTAATGACTCGATTGGTAAAATACTGTACAGTTTTAATGGGTAATCTTTGGGCAGTAGAAGATATGCTGGGTATAGCTTCTAGCATTCAATCAAGTGTAGGATGTTCCGATGAGCAGTTGACCATGGCTGCTAATAATAGTATGTTGAAATTAAAAGAGCAGTACCCTATGTTAAATACCATGGCTTATACCTTTAGGTTGTCTGAAACTTATTTTGGAATCATGTTCAATAAAAATAATTTTTATAAGTCACCAACGTATAATCTTAATGAAGTGAAAAATATAGTGGGCACTGGAGATTGCTTTATGGCGGGACTTATATATGGTATAGGCCAACAACATACACCAGAAGAGATTATCAATTTTGCAGCAGCAGCAGCAGTAGGAAAATTATATGAATTAGGTGATGCTACAGAACAAAGCCTAGAACAAATTAAAAAAAGAATGCTATGATGACAGAAGAACAAATGAAGGATTATGTTAAAAAGGTAAAATTATTGCCTCTGTTTTATCATGATGATATTATAGTTTGTAAAGAAATTGTCAAAGCATTATATACAGCAGGTATAAGGTGTATTGAATTTACCAACAGAGGGCCGTTGGCTTTGCAGAATTTTAAATTATTATTGGCAGATAGAAATGAAAATTATCCGGACTTAGTATTAGCGATTGGCACTATTCAAAATCAAAAAGAAGCTCAATCCTTTATAGAAGCGGGGGCCGATTTTTTAATAAGTCCATTCTTTGATCAATCCATTGCAGATATTGCTTATTTGCATAAAAAATTATGGATACCTGGTTGTATGACATCCACTGAAATTCATATGGCTGAAATTGCAGGTTGTGATTTAATTAAATTATTTCCAGGCAATGTCTTAGGACCAGGTTTTGTGACTGCCATAAAACCTATATTTCCTAGTCTAAGTTTTTTAGTTACGGGAGGAGTTGATACTAGTAAAGAAAATTTAACTGCCTGGTTTAAAGCAGGGGTGGTAGGAGTAGGCATGGGTAGTAAACTAATGAGTGAGGAAGTATTGGCTTCTAAAAATTATACTGTTATTGAAACTGAGACGGCTAAAGC
>JBEIIN010000168.1:0-3408 GCA_040380795.1 Sediminibacterium sp.
AGAAATTACAGGTATCTCTTCTTTAAAAATTGGTTATAATAATGTGTATGGATATTATTTAGAAGTAACCCATGTGCATAAAAATAAAGTACCCGCCGAGTGGATACGCAAACAAACCCTAACCACTGCTGAAAGGTATATTACCCCTGAATTAAAAATTTACGAAGAAAAAATATTGGGCGCTGAAGATAAAATTTTAAGTCTTGAGCAAGAAATGTATCAAGATTTATTAGACCAAGTATTTACAGAGATGGGCGCCATTCAAAACAATGGACAATTAATAGGCACCTTGGATTGTTTATTATGCTTTGCACAAATTGCGAAAGAAAATAAATATTGCAAACCTAGTTTAACCGAGGATTCTATTTTAAATATAACAGCTGGAAGGCATCCCGTAATTGAAAAAACTTTGGCCATTGACCAAGACTATATTCCCAATGATGTTTTCTTAGACCCAGCCACCCAACAAATTATTATTTTAACAGGACCCAATATGAGTGGCAAGAGTGCTGTGCTAAGACAAACTGCCTTGATTACCCTTATGGCGCATATGGGATCTTATGTACCTGCACAGGCTGCTTCCATTCCACTTACCGATAAAATATTTACGCGCGTGGGTGCGAATGATAACTTGAACGCAGGAGAGTCCACCTTTATGGTGGAGATGCTTGAAACCGCCAGCATTTTAAATAATATTAGTGCGCGTAGTTTAATACTACTAGATGAAATTGGAAGAGGCACTTCGACCTATGATGGAATTTCTATTGCTTGGAGTATTGTGGAATTTTTGCATCAGTCTAAACAAAAGCCTAAAACATTATTTGCAACGCATTACCATGAGTTGAACGATTTAGAAGCGCAACTTTCAACAGTTCATAATTTCCATGTAAGCCATAAAGAAGTAGGTAATAAAATAATTTTCTTACGCAAACTCACTAAAGGAGGTAGCACCCATAGTTTTGGTATTCATGTGGCGAAGATGGCGGGTATGCCCAATATTTTAGTGAACAGGGCCAATGAAATTTTAAAAGAAATGGAATTGAAAAATAAGGGCAGTCAAAATTTAGCTACCCCATCTGCTCTAGCGGCTGATACAAAATTTCAGTTATCCATTTTTGATGCACATACAGAAACCTTTGAGTCTATTAGAAAGGAATTAGATGAGATGGATATTAATAATCTCACACCAGTGGAGGCTTTAATGAAATTACAAGCCATTAAGAAAAAGCTCAACTAAATAAATAATTAATTATTTAAGTAGAAAAATTATCTACCAGCGTTAATTAAAACTTATTGACTTATATAACGCTGTAAGTAGTTATGAATTTTTGCTTGCAGTGGCGCAGACACAGGCACTAAAGGTAAACGCAATTCATTTTCAATTAATCCTTGTTCAAACATAAAGGCTTTAATTCCTGAAGGATTATTTTCTTCATACATCTAAGTATACCCTTCTACTAATAAATCGTTCACTCTTTTAGCCATGGAAAAGTCACCTGCCATTGAAAAGCGAATCATATCAGAAAAAGGTTTTGGAAATGCATTCGCAGCTACACTAATCACACCATCACAACCGCAGGCCATTTGAGCCATTACCATTTCATCATCACCACTCACTACTAGAAAATGGGAAGGGCGGTCTTTTAATATCGCAATCATTTGGGTTAATTCAGAAACTGCTTCTTTAATACCTGCAATATTAGGATGCGATGCTAAACGAAGTGTAGTTACTGCAGTCATATTTCTTCCAGTGCGTCCTGGTACATTATATAATAAAATAGGCTTGGGTGCAGCGTCGGCTAAAGCAACATAATGTTGGTAAAGCCCTTCTTGTGAAGGTTTACTATAATAAGGCGATACACTTAAAATGGCAACTACTTTTGATAAATCAAATTTACTAAAGGATTTTATCACTGCCGCTGTATCACTTCCACCAATACCAATCACAATGGGTACACGACCATTTACTTTTTTTACCGTGCAATTAAATACTTCAATTTTTTCTTCATCAGATAAAACAACCGACTCCCCTGTTGTACCTAGGGTCACTAAATAATCTAAACCTCCTGCAATTTGAATATCGATTAAATTTTCAAGGGCTGCGAAGTCAATGGATTTGTCTTTTTTAAAGGGAGTCACTAATGCAACGCCAGTTCCTTTTAAAATTTCTCTTAACATGTACTAAAGATAATTAAATAATATTATGCTTCTTCCCAGAAACCCATTTTACTGTATTTCTCAATTCTGTTTTCTACTCGCTTAGCAGGTGCTATATCTTTTACCGATGCAAGTGCTGCAATTATTTTTTCTTTTAAAATAGCAGCCGCATCTGTATAAGACCAATGTGCTCCACCTACTGGCTCAGGTACAATTTCATCAATTAAACCAAAACCTTTCATGTCATCGGCAGTTAGTTTTAATTGTTCTGCCGCCACTTCCTTTTTATCCCAACTACGCCATAATATAGAACTGCAGCTTTCTGGAGAAATTACCGTGTACCATGTATTTTCCATCATTAAGGTCTTATCACCCACTCCAATGCCTAAAGCACCCCCACTGGCACCTTCTCCTATGATACATATAATAATTGGCACTTGTAAACGCACCATTTCATAAATATTACGGGCAATGGCCTCTCCTTGACCTCTCTCCTCCGCTTCAAGGCCCGGAAAGGCACCTGGAGTATCTATTAAACAAACTACTGGTTTATTGAACTTTTCAGCCAATTTCATGAGTCTAAGGGCTTTTCTGTAGCCCTCAGGGTTGGCCATTCCAAAGTTCCTCATTTGGCGGGCCTTGGTGTTGCTGCCCTTTTGCTGGCCAATCATCATAACGGTATCTCCGTCCAATTCCGCGAATCCACCCACCATGGCTTTGTCGTCTTTTACATTACGATCTCCATGTAATTCTACAAACTTATCGCACATGTTTTGAATGTACTTTAAGGTATAAGGGCGGTCGGGATGTCTACTTAGTTGAACACGCTGCCAAGGTGAAAGGCTTGCTGTGATTGCCTTTCGCTTATCAATAATAGATTGCTCTAATTGATCAATAGTGGCAGATAAATTTATTTTAGGATTTTTTTCTGCTAATTTTTTAGTGGCATCTATTTGTTCGTACAGCTCTTTTATAGGTTGTTCAAAATCTAAAAACTGTCTATTTGGGTATACTGGCATAAGCTTCTATTGGGATGTAAAAATAATAAAGCTTTTTTAATAAAAGATTTGTTTAAAAAAGCAGTTTCCCCTTATCTTTGCAGCCCTTATTAGTGGATTTATCCACGAAGCAAGGATCGGTAGTTCAGTTGGTTAGAATGCCGCCCTGTCACGGCGGAGGTCGCGGGTTCGAGTCCCGTCCGGTCCGCTTTAAAACACTTAACCCATTGATTTTCAATGGGTTATTTTATGC
>JBEIIN010000169.1:0-3392 GCA_040380795.1 Sediminibacterium sp.
AACTTATTGCATTGCAGGCTTGCTCATTAATTTAAGGTATTGAACGTGCGCTTTAATAGCACTTACGACAGTAGGATATTCAATATACTTTAATTTAAAATCGGCACATGTTTTCTTTACTATTTTAGAAATAGCAGGATAATGCACATGAGAGATTTTAGGAAACAAATGATGCTCAATTTGAAAGTTCAACCCGCCCACTAACCAACTTACTATTTTACTCTTCGTCGCAAAATTAGCCGTGGTTTGAATTTGATGCACTGCAAATTCTTCTTCCATTTTATTTTCTGGTTGGTTCGCTAAAGGAAAGGCAGTGTCTGTTACGGTATGTGCTAGTTGGAAAACTATACTTAATACAAAGCCTGCCACAAATCCTACCACTAAAAACCCTACTAACCAACTTACCCAGCCCAACATATAAATAGGCAATACTACAAAGATAAAAGCATGGTATACTTTCACTGCCCAAAATTCAATATGTTCAGAAACGCTCATTTTGCTAATTTCTACAGATCCAATTTTTTTAGTGAAATACTTCTTATAATCGGCAAAGAAAATCCAAAATATATACAATAACATATATAAACCCCAGAAATAAATATGTTGAAAACGGTGTAAAAGATAATGTTTCTGCGTAGGAGCCATTCTCATTAAAACACCTACTTCAATATCATCATCTACCCCATCAATATTGGTATAGGTATGGTGTAAGGTTACATGCTTCATCGCCCACATAAAACGGCTTGCGCCCAATACGCTAATAGAAGAAGAAGCTAATTTATTTAACCAAGCGTATTTACTAAAACTACCATGGCTACCATCATGCATAACATTAAAACCAATGGCTGCAATTAAACCTCCAAATAATACACATTCTAAAATGGCATACAATACAGGAGGCGTAAAAAATATTAAATGTATATAGGTAATTACAAATAAGCTCATTAAAATGATTGCTTTTGAAAACAACTTGAAATTACCTGTTGCTTTAATAGCATGGTCTTCTAAATATAGATTCACTCTTCTTTTTAATTCTGCATGTAATGAATTAGCCATTACAGGGAACTTAGGGGTAATCAGATGCATGTTTGACATAGTCGATCGTTATAATATACAAAGAAAAGGCAATTAGCAATAAGACTAGGCATTATTCTCTGATATTTACCCGAACGTTTAATAATTCTATTTATTATGTAAACTATTGTTAAATATATCCACATAGATGGGATAAGTTAAAGCCATTTTTGACGATATATTTCGTTGATTTGAATAATAATTGAAACCAAACATTAGTTGACCTATGCAAAAAGAAGCCGAAATTAGTGCCCTATTTAAGCTAATAGACGACCCAGATGAAGAAGTATTTAATACCATTGCAGACAGGTTGCTCAATTATGGCACCCCTATTATTCCCGACCTAGAACATCTTTGGGAAAATACATTAGACGAGGCTACTTTAGAACGCATTGAAATAATGATTTACAAACTGCGTTTGCAAGATTTAAAAGAAGCCTTCATAGAATGGAAATCTAAACCCGACCCTTCTTTGTTTGAAGGCGCTTTACTAGTGACTAAATTTCAATTCCCAGAATTAGCCATTGATAGCCTTCGTCATCAAATGGAAAAAATTAGGCGTAATATTTGGCTTGAATTAAACAACTACTTAACGCCCTTAGAACAAGCCAATGTGATTAGAAACATCTTATTTAGTTACTATCAGATAAAGGGTGTAGAAGTAAATTATGAAAAGCCAGAAGAATTTTTAATTTCAGCTCCCCTACAATCTAAAAAAGGCAATGCCATTGCGAACACTTTATTATATGCAGAACTTTGTCAACAACTAGAAATACAGGCGCAGTTCATCAATATTCCTAAGCAATGTATTATTGCATTTTATGCATCAGACTGGGACCCTGAAGAAATAGTGCCCAACCCACAAGAATTTATTCAATTCTATGTAGAGGGGACCACAGGCAATGCCTTCTCTCAAAAAGATTTAGACCAGTACATGATTCGTTCTAACATAGAACCAAAAAATAGTTATTACAAAGCTTTGTCTAATGTAAAAATTATTAAAAAACATTTACTAGAATTTGCCAAATGTTTTAATAGTCCTACCCTTCAATACAAACAAAAGGACCTTACCGATTTAGCTAATTTATTGGACTAATTCTTGGGCTAAATATTGAACAGGTTATTGAACGCATTATTGAGCTAAGCGTTGTATTTTTGGATAGTAAATAAACAAACATGATACAGTGGGATGATTTTACCAAGGTAGATATTCGTTGCGGCACTATTTTAGCTGCTGAAGTTTTTGCAAAAGCTAAAAAACCAGCCTATCAATTGAGTATCGATTTTGGAAGCCTGGGTATTAAAAAATCATCTGCTCAAATTACAGCTCATTATAACATTGAAAATTTAATTGGCAAGCAAGTGGTGGCGGTAGTAAATTTTCCACCCAAGCAAATTGCCAATTTCATGAGCGAGTGTTTAGTTTTAGGTGTTTATGATACTCAAAATGAAGTCGTACTGTTACACCCCTCACATCCAGTAGAAAATGGACAACCAATCGGTTAATGGAAACTACCTATACACAAATATATCATAGCCCCATTGGTGTCATTAAAATGGTCGCTTCTGAATATTGTATTGAAGAATTGGTTTTTGTAGAAGCTGAAGCTGTATCAAAAATAAATTTATCAGAGAATTCACCCCCTGTGATTCAACAATGTATTGATGAACTATTGGAATATTTTGCGGGCAGTAGAAGAAGTTTTTCAGTAGCGATTAACCAGGAAGGCACAGAATTTCAACAAAGAGTTTGGAAAGAATTATACGAAGTACCTTTTGGAAAGAATTTAAGTTATGGAGAACTTGCCAAAAAAATGGGAGATCCCAATGCAGTAAGAGCAGCTGCCGCTGCCAATGGTAAAAATAAAATAGCCATTATAGTTCCTTGTCATAGAATTGTGGGAGCCGATAGATCCTTAGTGGGATATGCCTGGGGTAAAGCCAAAAAGAAATGGCTATTACAACATGAATTTAGACTAGCGCTCGGCGTACAAACCTTATTTTAAAATAGAACCATCAAAACCAAAGGGTAATAAATGAGTGGCCGACTGAAGCACCATGACTTTACCCGACATTCCTGCCATAATAATCTTAATGGGCGATTGAAACCTATTCTCGTAGTCTAATAAAGACTGTCTACACATACCACAAGGCGAAATAGGCTCTAAGGAAGGCTTAGCTAGCGGTTCGTAACTAATGGCAATAGTTTTTATTTTTTCCTGGGGAAATTGGCTTCCTACACTGTTTAATAAAGCACGCTCGGCACAAATGCCTACGGGAAAACTGGCACTTTCCTGGTTAGAACCAATAATGATGGC
>JBEIIN010000170.1:0-3371 GCA_040380795.1 Sediminibacterium sp.
AATTTTCAGCATAGCCACATTTAACGCCATTTACCCATATATTACCTACAAAACATAGGGTTTCCTCGCTAAGGCGGTCATAAAATCTAAAGTTTTTTAATTCGATTTTCATAGTTTTTTAGTTTAGTTTAAAATATAAGTGTTTGGTCATTGTAATATGGTTTGTAATCATCCATAAAAGCCTCAAATTTCTGCTTATCATATAAATTGGCACATTCTATCACATATTTATCGTGTAGCGTTAATTCGTGCGTAATAGCCTCGTGGAGGTATTTTAATTGCTTTGCATCACATTCATTGGATAGCATCTTAAATAATTCATCTGCATCAAATTCTTCTAAAAGTTTGCTTATCCATCCTTCTAGTACTTTCGTTGGTATTTTGTTTTTCATTTTTTTTAATTTAATAATTTATTTAATCTTCAAATTTATCATTCCATTCCAATATTAACTTATCATTAGTATATAAATTAAATCCACCTTTTGAAAAAAACTTTACTAATTCATCAAGTAAATCTTTATTGTCATAGAAATATTCTAATTCAAATTTTGTTAAGTCACTAATCATTTGTTCTCTTGATAATGTTTTCATTTTGTTTAATTTAATAATTTTAAATAGATAAATAGTTCTCCCAATAATGGTTCTCCATTTCGATTTTAAGAGCCTCTTTTAGCCCTTTAATCTTGTTTTGAACTGCATACTTGTTTTTGACTTTGCCTTCTAATAAACGGCTATTAAGCACTTTTATTTGGCTTTTGGTTTTGTTGATTGTTTGAATCGGGGTTAGTGGTTTTTTCATAGATGTTTTTATTTAGATATTACGCAAATTAGAATTAATTTAATTAATAATAAAATTTATTTTAAGGCATAGTTTAAAACCATCAGCCCAAATAATAAACAACAAACTATATATAGGCCATATATAAGGGCATTTTTTAACTTTAACATAGTGAGTAATTGTTTAAGAATTTTTTTACTTCGGTAGTGTCTGCTATTGCATCCTTTTCAATAACCCAATTTAAATGCTTTCTAATATGCTCACCAACAACATTGTTAGTAAGTGTAGGGTTATCATCAGTATCGGATATATATAACTTACCTTCATAAGTTTCATTATCTTCAAATAAAAGGGTAAATTTAACCTTACTATAACCACCACTTCCACTACTTATAAAATCATCATAAATAGGTATCAAAGCCTTATTTGTAGCTACATAACTTGAATAGCTTTGAGGGAACTTATCATATTTTGAATTGTCGCCCTCAGCCCAATGAATGGTAATTGCTTTTAGCTTTATTTTATCATCATTTATTTCCATCCAATCTACTTCCAAATGCCTTCCTAGAACCGAGTCTAAATACATAAAATTACTATCAGTATCAGCCATAACCTTTTCAATAACTAGGTCGCTATAAATTTCATTTCTTATAGCATTAAATTCATCTTTTGTAAACTTTTTCATTTGTTTTTATTTATGTTTAAGAATAGGGCTTCTCACCCTTTTGAGTGTTTGATTCGTTCACACTTAACCGACATTGGTTCATCCTTAAAGTGCCTTTACCTATGCTACATCACTATATTATATTAACCATATATATGCTCACCAATAAAACACACTTGCAGTATAGCATCAGCCGTATCTGCATCATCCCTTTCGTTAACCATTTCCAATATCCATCTAGGCTCTACATTATTCATTTGAAAATGGACGCTATCCATGGTTAATGTATGCGTTTCGCCACTATTAGAATCCTCTGCTTGAATTGAATAGCCCAATCTCAACATTTCCATTAATACATCCTCATAACAAGGCTTATTGCCGTACTCATCCTTAGCCGTTTTACGAGCTATATCATATTCATCCTCGTTATACTTTACTTCAATCTCATAAGACTGAAAATAGCTAAGACCATTGCATAAAGCATTGTGGAAATACTTTTCTGCCTCTTGTTTTTCTAATTGAATTTTCATAATATTTTTTTGTTTAGGTTTCAAAATTAATTTAGTTAATAATAAATTGTTGTTAATGGGGTGTTAAAAATGGGGCATATTTCAGCCCCATATTTGGCTTTACTCTTGTTCGTTGATGATTTCCTCCTCTTGCTTATTAAGTATCAATTTCGCTGCCTTTGAGGCTCTTTGAGAGGCCATTATAAATAGCTTCTTATCACCTTTGATAGCGTTTTTCCAATTCTTTAAATAAGCTACTGAATTACGCTCTTGAGTTTCATTGCTTATCCCTAATTCAGCACATATAAACGCACTAGTCAATTCAGCTACTAGTTCCTCAGTCCCATAGTCGCATGAACCAAAATTTGCAGTAGCTACAACCTCTTTGCGATTCAATCGGCTTTGGTGTCCTGTGCTATGCCCTAATTCATGGAAATAAACTGAATAAAAAGCCTCAGCACTAGCAAATTGCTTTAAAAGTGGCATTTGTACATAATCCTTTGATGGCTGATAAAAAGCCCTATCCGACTCCATTACTGAACTAGTCAATGAATCGTAGGTGCTAATATAATTGCTTACAATTCCCTCGCAAAGGTCAATTTTTTCATGCTCATTATATTCCACTTTTTCAGTATTTGAACCAATGGTGATATTTTCGCATTGCTCTACATTAAATACATTATAGTAGCGTAAAATAGGCACTTTTTTAACCTCATCTTGCTGAGTTGCCTCGTTCGTTTTTGTATATTCATTTAGCTTCCAAAATACCACCATTGCACCTTTTTCGCCTTTCTTAACATTACCACCCATTTCAGTTACTTGCTTATATGTAAGCCAATAAGGAGAGGCAAAACCATATAATTGTAACAAGAAAAAGTTAATACCATTATAAGGCTTTTTGCTCTTACCATTCATTGGAAAGCATCCTCCGTTGTTACATTTCCATGGCTTAACCCAAGTAAGTTTTTCATTCTTTTCAATGTCAGCTAAGATTTTCTCTGTAACGATTTCGTACAAGTCAAAATTTGAATTTTTCATAAAATAGTTGTTTGGTTAATTGATAAGCAAATATATAGGTATTTATTTATTACTTGAGCAAATTAGAATAAATATTTTTATATATTTTTAGAAATTAACAAAGCCTTAACATTTCAATGGTTAACGCATTTTAAGGCGATTCTAGGCCACTTATCCCCTTTTGATATCATAGTATCAACAAGCCCAAGATAATTGAATTTTGAGCAAATTAGAATTTTATATAATACATAACCCATTGACCATACTAAAACCATTAGCATTACTAATTCCTTTAGCATATACCCTTATATCCCTATTAACCCAATAGCCCTATACCCTATACCACCAAGCATAGATAATAGCAAGTGCTAGCCCCTTACCATAGCCAAACCAATACTCTAAC
>JBEIIN010000171.1:0-3351 GCA_040380795.1 Sediminibacterium sp.
CGGTGGCCTGTGCAGTGAGTATTTATGAAGCCATGAGACAGAAAATGAATGCTGGGCATTATGAGAAAGCTTCTTTGCCGCAAGCACAAATGGAAACTTTATTAACGCAGTGGGGTTTTGAAGAGGATACACCAGAAGTGTATAATAATTCTAAATTAAAAAGGTCTTAAGTAAATTAAAACTAGAGTACTATTAAACTAAAGTACTATTCAATTAGCAGTTAATTTTTAAGCCTACAGTTTTATAGGTTTTTACATCTGTTCTGGAACTGCAATGCCTAAAGCGCTCATGGCTTTTTGTAAAGTGGCCGCTGTTAAAATCCCCAATTGAATTCTTAATTGTTTTTTTACTTCCGATTCTGCATTGGAAATAGAATGCTCCGCGTAAAAAGTATTAAATAATTTAGCTAGGTTGAAAGCATAGATAGCTAATTTAGACGGGTCTAAATTGTCGGCCGCTTCATTCACCACTTCTGGGAAGGTGGAAAGCTCAATCGCTAATTGTTTTTCTAAAGGAAGTAGTTCGTTAGGGGTAATGCTTACCGATGTACCTGTTTTTCTTAAAATACTTTTAATACGCGCATGGGTGTATTGAATAAAAGGCCCCGTAAAACCATGAAAGTCGATACTTTCTTCTGGGTTGAATATCATTTTCTTTTTAGGGTCAACTCTTAAAAGGAAAAATTTAAGGGCACCAAGTCCAATGGTATTATATAGTTCAGTTAGTTGCGATTGCGTAAAATCTGAAACCTTACCCAAGGCTTCTGTTTTTTCTTTAGAGATATTAATCATCTCATCTACTAAATCATCGGCGTCCACCACAGTTCCTTCGCGGCTTTTCATTTTACCAGTAGGCAGTTCCACCATGCCATAACTTAAATGGTAAATACCATCAGCAGCAGGCTGCTTTAACTTTTGACAAATTAATTTTAAAACTTTGAAATGATAATTTTGTTCATCACCCACCACATAAATACTGGCATCGGTATTAAACTCTTTTTGTTTTAATTGAGCTAGTCCAATATCCTGGGTCATATACACAGAAGTGCCGTCCTTACGACGCACAATTTTTTCATCTAAGCCATCAGGTGTTAAGTCTATCCAAACAGAGCTATCTTCTTTTTGGTAAAATACTTTTTTAGTAAGTCCTTCTAAAACTAATTCTTTACCTAATAAATAAGTATTGCTTTCGTAATAGGTTTTGAAAAAATCAGAACCAATTTTTTTATAAGTGACATCAAAGCCTTCGTATACCCATGCGTTCATTTTCTGCCATAAATCCAAAGTGGCAGCATCGCCTTGTTCCCATTTCAATAACATTTCCTGAGCACCTTTTAAAATAGGGGCTTCTTTTTCTGCAGTCTCTTGCATCATACCACCAGCCACTAATTCAGCTACTTCTGTTTTATAAGCGTCGTTGTATTTTACATAATAGTCTCCCACGAAGTGGTCGCCTTTTTTATTCGTAGAATTTGGTGTTGCACCATTCGCAAATAATTGCCAAGCAATCATACTTTTGCATATATGTATACCACGGTCATTCACTATACAAGTTTTTACCACTTCATGCCCTTGCAGTTTTAAAATTTCTGCAATACTCCATCCTAAAAAATTATTTCTTAAATGTCCTAAGTGTAAAGGCTTATTGGTATTAGGGGAGGAGTACTCCACCATAATTTTTCTTTTATGCTCAACAGCAGGCATTAACTCATTAGGTGAAAGGTTTTTTATAAACTCTAACCAATAGTCATTGCTAATAGTAAAATTTAAAAACCCTTTTACAATATTGAACTTAGTAATTATATTAGGTAGCGCCTTTTGCATAGCAATGCCTAAATCATTGCCCACTTGTTCTGGGTTCTTACCTAATTGTTTTACAAAGGCAAAAAGAACAATTGTATAATCTCCTTCAAATTCGGGCTTAGTAGCATTCACTAATACTTGATCAGGTTGTATTGTAACCTGGTATAAGCTATTTAAGCTAGTTGATGTGGTCTGTTTTAAAAGAGTGATTAAATTCATAAATTGGGCTTGCCTTTGGCAAAAGTAATTAATTAAGATTATCTTAGCGCATTGATGTTGAAACTACACGACTTTATTAGCAAAGTTATTCTTGACATAATAGATTGGTTTTATCCTATTTTCAAGAAAATGATGCCCTTAAAAACTTTTAGGTACGCTGCCTGTGGTGGTGCCAATACGATATTGGATATTAGCTTGTTTTTTCTGGCCTACAATTATATTTTAAATAGGCAAATAATTGATTTAGGCTTTGTCAGTATTAGCCCCCATATTGCTTCTTTTATGATCTCTTTCTGCATTACCTTTCCCATAGGCTTTTATTTAAGTAGATATGTGGTCTTTCAGGAGACTACTGTGACTAAGCGCAAGCAACTGATGAAGTATTTCATAGTTGTACTGGGCTGTATTCTACTCAATTATGGCTTTTTAAAGCTATTTGTAGATTATTTAGGTTGGTTTCCTACCATGGCTAAGATTGTCACCACCTTTTTTGTGGTCATCTTTAGCTATACCAGTCAAAAGAACTTCACTTTTAAAGGTTCTGAAAACAATTAATCTCTGCCTTTTCTACCCCTTTTTAAATTTTATGTGTCAATTATGGCCCTAAATTAGCCTTATTATCTGCCATATATGACAAATTTGCACCCCTAAATGGGTAGACCTTTTATGGCATAAAGATTGACTATAGTAGAGTAATTAAACATTGAAAATCAAGCATTATGGCAAAAATAATAGGTATTGACCTAGGTACGACAAATAGTTGCGTATCGGTTATGGAAGGTGGCGAACCAGTGGTGATCGCCAATGACGAAGGACGTAGAACTACCCCTTCGGTAGTTGCCTTCTTAAAGAATGGCGAGCGTAAAGTAGGAGATCCTGCTAAGCGTCAAGCTATCACGAACCCTGAAAACACAATATCAAGTGTAAAGCGTTTTATGGGTCGTCGTTTTAATGAGATTACTGAAGAGAAGTCTCATTGGAGTTATAAAATTGTACAAGGCGAGAACGACACAGTGCGTGTTGATATCGACGGTCGTATGTATACTCCACAAGAAATTTCTGCAATGGTTTTACAGAAGATGAAAAAAACCGCTGAAGATTATTTAGGCACTGAAGTAACAGATGCAGTTATTACTGTACCTGCTTATTTTAACGATGCACAAAGACAAGCTACTAAAGAAGCAGGTGAAATTGCAGGATTGAATGTGCGTAGAATTGTAAACGAACCAACTGCTGCAGCCTTGGCCTATGGTTTAGATAAGAAAAATGTAGAACAAAAAATTGCTGTATTCGATTTAGGTGGTGGTACTTTTGATATCTCTGTCCTTGA
>JBEIIN010000172.1:0-3335 GCA_040380795.1 Sediminibacterium sp.
ATATTGGCTGCAAAGTTATCAATAAAAGATGGCTTTACGAACGGTTACTCAGATATTCCTGCAATAACATGGTAGCAGCCACTCTATCAATGGTCTTTTTGTCTCTTCTATCGTTTTTCTTCATGCCCATTTCTACCATGGCCCTTACGGCATTTTTAGAACTATAACGCTCATCTACTGTTTGAATGGGAATGTTGGGGAATTTCTTTCCTAAATCAATGATGGCTTTTTGTACTAGCGGAGTGGCATCGGTAGGTGTATTATCTAAATTAAGTGGCTCTCCTATTAAAATAAGTTCTACGGGTTCTATTGAAAAATAATTGGCTAAAAAAGTAAATAGCTCTTTTGTATCCACGGTGGTGAGTGCCGTTGCAATAATTTGCAAAGGATCGGTTACTGCTAGTCCGCATCTTTTCCCGCCGTAATCAATACAAATAATTCTAGCCAATGGATACTCGTTAAAATGATAAAATGATTGCCGTAATTACAAAGATACTAAAGACAATGCTCGCAATGCCATTCGCAGTCATAAATGCTAAATTGACTTTGGATAAATCGGTGGGTGTAACAATACTATGTTGATAGATAAGCATACTATTAAATAATAGTAAACCAATTAAATACAACCAATGAAAATCTCCCACGAAATAGGCAGTCCACAAAAAAACTCCAGAAATAAAATGAAAGACTCTAGCCATGCTTAATGCTTTATCACCACCCCAATGACTTGGCATAGAATATAGCGACTGCGCTGTATCAAAATCTGCATCCTGTAATGAATAAATAATATCAAACCCACTTACCCAAAAAATAATAGCAAATGAAAAAAGTAATGGAAGTATATTAAATGCCCCTGTTACCGCTAAATAAGCGCCAATGGGCGCTAAGGAAAGGCCAAGGCCTAAAACCAGATGACATAAATAAGTAAAACGTTTTGTATAACTATAAAATAAAATCACAAATAAGGCTACGGGTGAAAGGTAAAAGCAAATGGTATTGATAAAATAAGTAGCAATAATAAAAATGACTGCATTCACCATTACGAAACCCAAAGCTTTTTCTGCCTTGATAATACCTGCAGGAATTTCTCTAATGGCAGTTCTTGGATTTAGCTGGTCGAAATGACGATCCAAATAACGATTGAAAGCCATGGCTGCCGACCTAGCTGTGATCATACAAACTAGTACCAAGCAAAAACGAATGATTATCACGCTAGTTTGTAATTCTATATTATTATTTTTCAAAGCAGCAATGCCTAGTGTAAAACCAATCAATGCAAAGGGCATTGCAAAAATGGTATGCGAAAATTTCACTAGGCTTAAATAATTCTTTACTGCCGACATATTTTTAATTCTATTAATTATAATTACTCTTCTAATATACCTATCTCACCATCTCCCATAAAACAATAGCCGCTGCTACTGAAATATTTAAAGAATGCTTCATACCATATTGCGGAATTTCAATAGCCCCATCACAAATAGCCAATACTTCATCACTCACCCCTTCCAATTCATTACCAAATACAAAGGCAAGTGAGTTGCTTGAATTATTGTTTGACTTTTCGTTGATATAAGTTTTGAAGTTTTCCAAAGATATACTTCCTTGGGTTTGTTCTATGGCAAATACTTTATAACCTTGTTCTTTTAAAGCAGTGACTGCATCAAAGGTGTTTTCATAATAGACCCAGTCTACCGATTCAGTGGCGCCTAAGGCTGTTTTATGAATATCTCTATGAGGGGGCTGTGGTGTAAATCCACAAAGGCAAATACCTGAAATTAAAAAAGCATCGGAGGTTCTAAAAACACTACCCACATTGTGCATGCTACGGATATTATCCATGACCACCACCAGGGGCTTTTTATCGGCCAATTTAAAGTCGGCCACCGACTTTCTTCCCAACTCGTCCATGCTTAGTTTGCGCATATGCAAAAGTAGGCTTTTTATGAAAAATTATGTAGGTTTGTCCACCATGTCAAAATCAAGTGCCGATACGCCACTCATGCAACAACACCGGGCTATTAAGCAAAAATATCCCGATGCCATTTTGCTATTTCGCGTGGGTGATTTTTACGAGACATTTGGTGAAGATGCCATTGTTGCCTCCAAAGTCTTAGGCATTACCCTTACTAAAAGAAATAATGGAGCTGCTTCATCTAGTGAACTAGCAGGTTTCCCCCACCATTCCTTAGATACTTATTTACATAAATTAGTAAAAGCGGGACACCGTGTAGCTATTTGTGATCAATTAGAGGATCCTAAGTCGGTAAAAGGTATTGTGAAAAGAGGTGTGACCGATATGCTTACACCTGGTATTGCCACCAATGATAAATTATTAGAACATAAAAACAATAATTTCTTAGCAGCCATTTATGTAGAAAATGAAAAAGGTGGCATTGCTTTTTTAGACATTACTACGGGAGAATTTTTAATTGCAGAAGGTAGCACCGACTATTTAGATAAATTATTACAAAGTTTACAGCCTGCAGAAATTCTGCATCCTAAAAATTATCAGGCAGCTTTTAAAGAAAGTTTTGGCAATGGATTTTATACCTATGGGCTAGATAGTTGGATATTTGACGAAGCCTTTGCTACCGAACAATTATTAAAGCAATTTCAAACTAGCACTTTAAAGGGCTTTGGTATTGCTGAGCAAAAATTGGGTATCATGGCAGCTGGTGCCATCTTACATTATTTGAAAGAAACCGAACATCCCCACCTTCAACATATTCATACTATTAAAAGCATAGTGCGTGAGGAAATTTTGTGGATGGATAAATTTACTATTCGGAATTTAGAATTAATAGGCAATGGCGCCGATAGAAAAGGGTTGCTTGAAATTATGGATACCACCAAGAGCCCCATGGGTGCAAGGCTTTTAAAAAGATGGTTGGTGTTTCCACTTCAATCTATTACGCAAATTAATAAGCGCTTGGACGCTGTAGGAAGTTTATTAGAAGATAACACAGGCTCTAGTGAATTAAGAGAACTGATAGAGTCTTGTGGGGACTTAGAAAGACTAGCTAGTAAGTTATCGACTAGAAAAATTCAGCCCCGTGAATTAATGCAGTTGGCAAAATCGTTAGAGGCAGTCACTACTATTAAAGAACAACTCTCCAATTCAAGAAATAGTTTTCTACAAGAAATAGGAAAAGAGATAGCCATTTGTGATAAAAGCAAGAAAGCCATTCTACATACTTTACAAGAGCAACCCCCTGCTACTACTGTGAAAGGAGGCTTTATTAAAGAAGGCGTTTCATCTGCTTTAGATGAACTTAGAAATATTTCAAGTGGTGGTAAAGATTTTTTAACACAGATTCAAAATAAAGAAGCAG
>JBEIIN010000173.1:0-3329 GCA_040380795.1 Sediminibacterium sp.
ATATCAGGAATTACAAGTACGCCTCTAGTGGCTAATATTTCATCTGCTTCAGGTGTTAAAGGACCATTCGCCGCTTCTCCAATTATTTTTGCTTTAATTTTAGGTGCATTGTTTTTATCAATTACATTTTCTAAAGCAGCCGGTATTAATATATCACAATCTAATTCTAAAGCGTCTCCACTGTTATTTAAATTAGTAGCCCCAGGGAAATTTAAAATACTACCTGTCTTTTTACGGTGTTGAAATACATCTTCTTCATTCAAACCTGCTTCATTAAAAATAGCTCCTTCAAATTCTGCAATGGAAACCACTACCGCTCCATTCTCTCTAAAGAACTTTGCAGAATGATAACCCACATTACCCAATCCTTGTACTACTACTTTTTTATTTTCAATACCTACAGATAATCCTTGTTTTTTCATTACATCTTCCATTAAGCAAACTTCTCTTACTCCATAAAATACGCCTAATCCAGTGGCTTCTTTTCTTCCTCTTACGCCCCCTAGTGAAAGAGGCTTTCCTGTGACACAACCCGCTGCATCAATTTCTCCTGGCTTTAAAGATTGATAAGTATCAACGATCCAAGCCATTTCTCTTTCACCTGTTCCATAATCTGGTGCAGGTACATCAATGCCTGGGCCTATAAAGTTTTTCTTTACTAATTCAGAAGTATATCTTCTTGTAATTTTTTCAAGTTCATACGTGCTTAAATTTCTTGGACTAATTTTGATACCGCCCTTAGCACCACCAAAAGGTACATTCACAATAGCACATTTGTAAGTCATCAAGGCTGCTAGTGCCATTACCTCATCTTGATTCACTGCCAAACTAAAACGAATCCCCCCTTTACAAGGTGACTTATGTTGTGAGTGTTGCACACGATAGGCTTCAATTACTTCAATATGCCCATCATCCATTTTAACGGGGAAACGCATACTGTAAATACTATTACAAGCTTTAATTTGCTCTAATAAACCCTGCTCCCAATTAGTAAACTTAGCAGCTTTATCAAAACTTCTTTCAACACTTTGAAAGAAGCTATACTCTTTATTTTCAGTCATAAAAATGATTTTAATTTTTCGAATTAATTTTTAGCGTTCATATTTGGATTAGTCTTTTGCGTTATTTTCTAATGCCGCTATTTTCTTGTCAACAGTGGCTACATAAATAAATAGCCCAACCAGTATAATAGTCACCACAGACATGACTATATATATTTTACCTTGTTGAACCATGACACTGCTATTCTCGACAGCCTTTGCTTGTAATAATTGAAACATATATTTTTATTTATTCTTGATTGAAAATTATTTCTTCGTAATTTTTTTGACTAATGATATTACAAGAGTCCTTCTTTTTTTAATTTTAATAATTGTACTCTTATATGCAATGTACTTATCCATACACCTAATAAAGTCCATCCAATTACTGCAGGATAAAATACAGTGCGCATATTGGCCGACATGTCTTTTCCATTTATACCCGGATTGCCATCACTACCCTGTCCTCCAGGATGTAATGATTCTGTGAGCCTTGGTAAAATCCAAAGTGTAGGGAATAACATGAAGAAAGAAAATATATTATAGACCGCAGAAAGTCTTGCTCTTTTCTCTGTATCAATTAAACTTCCTCTTAAAACAAAATAGGCAAAATAAATAAGCAAGGCAATGGCTGCTCCGTTTTGTTTTGGATCGCCCACCCAAGGACTGCCCCATTGATAATTCGCCCAAAAAGCACCAGTAATAATTCCTAAAAATCCAAACAATAAGCCAACAGATGCAAAGGCCATTGAATAAATATCATGCACTGGACTCGCATTTCGCAAATATTTAATAGCATAGACTAGAGATACAAATAATAGTATCATCATTCCAAACCACATCGGCACATGAAAGAAGAAATTACGAATAGACTCTTGCAAACGGTCGTCAAGCTTGGGCACTTTTACTAAAAAGCCATAAGTACATGTATACACTAAAAGAATAATAGATAGGATTTTCCACCAGCGTGCTCTCAACATAGTTTAATTTATTTTATATCAATAAATCCTAAAACTAACAATTGTTTGCAAATTTAGTTGTTTTGCTTCTAATTGCCCAATTTTAGGCATGAATCTTAGGTTAACAAAATTACTGCTTATGTTGTACATTTGCCTCCATAATTTTCATGCCGTAACATGAAGCGAACTGCCCCGTAAGGCTGTAGTAAACTTAATGTGGCTATCACCCAAAAATAGACACAAATGAAACTTTCTCAATTTAGGTACGATCTACCTTTAAATCTCATTGCACAATATCCTACTAAAAGAAGAGAGGATAGTAGACTGATGGTCGTTAACCGTCAAAATGGTCACATGGAAAATCGTCATTTCTCTGACTTATTAGAGTATTATGATGATAAAGATGTTTTTGTAGTAAACAACACAAAAGTATTCCCAGCTAGAATGTATGGCCGTAAGGAAAAAACAGGCGCTAAGATTGAAGTGTTCTTGTTAAGAGAATTAAATAAGCCTAACCGTTTATGGGATGTGATTGTTGATCCCGCAAGAAAAATTCGTGTAGGTAATAAATTGTATTTCGGAGAAAACGAAGAACTAGTAGCAGAGGTTATTGATAATACCACTAGCCGCGGACGTACCATTCGTTTTTTATGGGAAGGTGATGATGAAGGCTTTAGAAAAATGTTAGAATTTTTAGGAGAAACTCCTTTGCCTAAATATATTAAGCGCAAGCCAGACGAAGAAGATAAAGAAAGATATCAAACTGTTTATGCAAAGCATGAAGGTGCGGTAGCCGCTCCTACTGCTGGTTTACACTTTAGTAAAGAGTTAATCAAAAGAAGTGAAATTATTGGTATTCGTTTTGCTGAAGTAACCTTGCATACTGGCTTAAGTACTTTCAGACCTATTGAAGTAGAAGATTTAAGCAAACATAAAATGGATGCTGAATATTTCAAGATAGATGAAGAAGCTTGTAAAATCATTAATACAGCTAAAGAAAATGGTCGCCGTGTCTGCTCTATTGGAACTACAGCAATGCGTGCAATGGAAAGTAGTGTAACCGCTCAACGTTTATTAAAACCAGCTGAAGGATGGACGAATCATTTTATTCACCCTCCTTATAATTTTAATATTGCTGATAGCTTAGTCACTAACTTCCATTTACCTAAAACAAGTTTGTTAATTATGTCTTGCGCTTTTGCTGGATATGAATTAGCCATGGAAGCTTATAAAAAAGCGATTAAGGATAAATATCGTTTCTTCTCTTATGGTGACGCGTTGTTATTTATTTAATCCATATTTTGAAAATAGTATTAAACAAATAACACTC
>JBEIIN010000174.1:0-3328 GCA_040380795.1 Sediminibacterium sp.
GGTGGACTCACCATTTTAAAGGAATTGAAAAAACAATTACCTAGGTACGATTATATTTATTTAGGAGATAATGCACGTGCCCCTTATGGTAGTAGGTCTTTTGAAACCGTATATCAATATACTTTAGAAGCAGTGAATTGGTTTTTTAAACAAGGTTGCTCTTTAGTTATTATTGCTTGCAATACGGCTTCAGCAAAAGCACTTCGCAATATTCAACAATTAGATTTACCTCATCTAGATCCTAGCAAAAGAGTCTTAGGTGTGATTCGTCCCACTACAGAAGTCTTGGGGCATTTTTCTACTAACCATCAAATTGGTATCATGGGTACCTTAGGTACAGTGCAAAGTGGTAGCTATCCTATAGAAATAGCTAAATTTTTCCCTGACCTCCAAGTATTCCAACAAGCCTGTCCAATGTGGGTGCCCTTAATTGAAAATGGTGAATTTGATAAACCCGGGGCAGACTATTTTGTACAGCAGTATCTAAACGAGCTTTTTAGCCAATCTAAGGATATCGATGCCATTTTGCTAGCTTGTACGCATTATCCGCTATTAGAGTCAAAAATTAAGTCCTTCTTGCCAACTGGGGTGACTCTGGTGACACAAGGAGATATTGTTGCAAAAAGTCTTGCAAAATACCTCGAAAATCACCCTGAATTAGCCCAAAAATGCAGCCAGCATGGGCATTTAAGCTTTTACACCACCGATCATGCCGATACCTTTGAGAAGCAGGGTAGCTTGTTTTTCGGACAAAAAATTGAGGCAAAACATACAGATTTAGCTTAAAAAATGAAAAAATACCCTATTTTTGCCGTCCTTTCACAGGTAGTGGTATGGTGACTGCTATTGAAGTGGAAACAATTTTAAGAAACTAAGCAAGTAAAAGACATCAAATGAAACGTACATTTCAACCACATAAACGTCGTCGTAAATCTGTTCATGGTTTTCGTAAGCGTATGGAATCTGCTAATGGTCGTAAAGTATTAGCAAGCCGTAGAAAGAAAGGACGCAAAAAACTAACTGTATCTAGCGAGAAAGGATTAAAGAAAGATTAATCTAAGGAGTACCCCTTTCTAACTATTACAAATAAATTCAATAATTTTAAAGTCCTTCCCGTTATTCGGGAGGGACTTTTTTTATCACTATAATTTTTTAACCTTGCCAAAGGTATTTACATATCAGAAAACGGATAAGCTAAAAAGTAGAAAACAAACACAACATTTATTTTCTACCGGCCAGGCAATTAATGTATTTCCTATAAGACTTATTTATACCATTGAACCTATTAATGCAACAGGTAATGCAATGCCTAGTAGTTTATTACAAGCAGGGGTGGGAGCGCCTAGTAGAACATTTAGAAAGGCCGTGCAACGTAATAGAGTGAAAAGATTATTAAGAGAGGCTTACCGTTTAGAAAAACCTAATTTTATAAGTCAGGCTGCACTTGACAATAAGCGCGTTAATTTATTTTTTTTATATACCGATGCGCTTGTACTTACACAAGTTGAAATTCAAGGGAAACTAAAAGAGGCGCTTTCGATATTAGTAACAAAATTGAATAAATAATTATTGTATAATAATTACCCTATAAAAGAAGTCAAATTGCTTACGTTAAAAAAAATAATAGCCTTTCCTTTTATATTCTTGATACGTACTTATCAATACGTGATCTCTCCATGGATGGGGGCTAGCAAATGCAGGTTCACGCCTTCTTGTTCTCATTATACTAGTGAAGCCATTGAAAAATATGGTCCTATCAAAGGTATTTATTTAGGGGTCAAAAGATTAAGTAAGTGCAGACCAGGTGGTGGGCAAGGGTATGATCCAGTACCATAGATCCAATTTTTATTTATCAAATAAGTTTTACAGTACTAGCCATAAAAAAACCTGCAGTTTTTAATTGCAGGTTTTTAGCATAAAATTGTTTAGCGTATAAATGCTTATGATTTTATTTGGCAGCAGCAAAACGATCTGCAATCACTGACCAATTTACTACATTCCAAAAAGCAGCTAGATAATCAGCTCTTCTATTTTGATATTTTAAATAATAAGCGTGTTCCCAAACATCGGCGCCTACAATAGGATGTCCTTTTACTTCAGCTACGTCCATTAATGGATTGTCTTGATTAGGTGTTGAGCTTACTTCTAATTTTCCGTCTTTAACAATTAACCAGGCCCAGCCACTTCCAAAACGAGTCATACCAGCTGCTGCAAATTTTTCTTTGAAGGCATCGAAACTTCCAAAAGCAGTATTGATTGCATCTGCTAATGCGCCAGATGGAGTACCACCTGCATTAGGGGCTAAGCTTGCCCAAAAGAAACTATGGTTCCAATGACCACCACCATTATTTCTAACAGCGGGGCTAATAGTACCAGCTACTTTTACCAATTCTTCTATTGTTTTTCCTTCGTTCGGAGTGCCAGCCACTGCCTTATTTAAATTATCTACATAGGCTTGATGATGCTTGCCATGGTGTATTTGCATGGTCAAAGTATCGAAATGGGGTTCTAAGGCTTCGTGTGCATAGGGTAATGCAGGTAAGGTAAATGACATATTTTTTTATTTATTGTGTTTGTAAATGAAGTTCAAAATTACAATGCTTTGCGCTGATTTAAGCGAGACGTCCCCTTTTTTTCCTTAAATAGAAAATAAATCCAATTTTGAATAAGTTAAGACTTATTCAAGCGCTTCATAAATATCTATTTCTCGTCTGTTAAACGGTTTATGTTTTGCTATCTAGCGCTTCGTAAAAAATAGCTTTCCTCCGTAATCCTACAAACGGATTACTACGGAAACTATTTATTTACTGCGCTTATACTATTATAAATAATAAATACTGTTTCGAGACGAGCTTTCGAGCATGCGTAGAGTGAGTCGAGAAACAGGTATTTATTATTTAAAACGTAAAACGTAAAAAATTAATGAGTGGCGGAGTAATAAATATTATTTCGAGACGAGCTTTCGAGCATGCGTTGAGCGAGACGAGAAATAGATATTTATTACCTCTTTGCTTTAAAGAAAGACTGCATCAGCCCAGCGCAGTCGTCTTGGAGGATGCCGCCAATAATGGTGGTGGAAGGATGAAAAGGATTTTTTTCTGTGACCCTGCGGTAGCTATTTTTTTCATCGTAGGCGCCAAATACAATATGGCCAATTTTATTCCAGTACAAAGCGCCTGCACACATTAAGCAGGGCTCAAGGGTAACATATAAAGTGGCTTCGGTTAAATACTTTTCTTGTAAATTTTCACAAGCACTGGTAATGGCTAAAATTTCTGCGTGCGCCGTTACATCTTTTAATAATTGCACTTGGTTGTATGCCTTGGCA
>JBEIIN010000175.1:0-3324 GCA_040380795.1 Sediminibacterium sp.
GCTGAAAAACCAGCCAAAGAAACGCCTGCAAAAAAATCGGCAAAAAAAATAGAAGAACCTGCAAAGCCAGTGAAAGAAACACGCGCTCCAGTAGATCATTCTATATCTCCTGAAAATGTGCATGGCAAAATTGAAAATATTGCGACCAAAAAATTAGAAGGCCCTAAAGTAATGGGTAAAATTGATTTACCTATTAATAGCGATACACGTCCTAAGCCATTAAGTCAAGAAGAAAAACGCAAACGTAAACGTATTCCTTCTCAAGGACCACAACAAGGTGGTGGTCAGGGCCAAGGGGGTAATCAAACACAGGGCGGAGGTCAAAGACCAGGTGGTGGATACCAAGGTCAAGGCGGCGGACAAAGACCAGGCGGTGGATACCAAGGCCAAGGTGGTGGGCAAAGACCAGGTGGCAATAGAAATGCGCCACAAACTGCAGAACAAAAAGAAATTGGTCAAAAAGCCATTCAAGATAAGATTAAAGAAACGCAGGCAAAATTAGCAGGCGCAGGTGGAAGAGGAAAAAGTTTGAAATCGAAATACAGACGTGCTAAAAGAGATGAAGCTGCAGAAAATGAAACCAATGAAATCACAGATAACAAATTACAAGTTACCGAGTTTGTAACCGTAAGTGAGTTGTCAAGTTTGATGGATGTAAGTTTTGCAGACATTATTAGCAAGTGTATGAACTTGGGTATCATGGTTTCAATTAACCAACGTTTAGATGCGGAGGTAATTGAATTAGTAGCCAGTGAATTTGGTTTTGAAGTTGAATTTGTCGGATTAGAAGAAGCAGAAGAAATGGATGAGGAAGAAGAAGCAGATGATTTAGCCAATTTGGTTGAGCGTCCGCCGATTGTAACCATTATGGGTCACGTTGACCATGGTAAAACTTCTTTACTAGATTATATCCGTAATGCCAATGTAGTAGCGGGTGAGGCAGGAGGTATTACACAACATATTGGTGCTTATGAAGTGACTTTACCGAATGGTAAAGCCATTACTTTCTTAGATACGCCGGGTCACGAAGCCTTTACGGCCATGCGTGCGCGTGGTGCGAAAGTAACCGATATTGCTATTATTGTGGTAGCTGCCGATGATGCGGTGATGCCACAAACTAAGGAAGCCATTAGTCACGCGCAAGCAGCCAATGTGCCTATGATTTTTGCGGTGAATAAAATTGATAAAGATGGTGCGCAGCCACAGAAAATATATGAGCAACTTTCTCAAATGAATATTTTAGTAGAAGCTTGGGGTGGTAAATTCCAAAACCAAGAATTATCTGCGAAGCAAGGTTTAAATGTAGATACTTTATTAGAGAAAGTTATTTTAGAATCTGATTTATTAGATTTAAAAGCGAATCCGAATAGAGAAGGTTCTGGAAGTATTATTGAAGCCTCTTTAGATAAAGGACGTGGATATGTTGCTACTATCTTAGTACAGAATGGAACTTTAAGACAAGGTGATTTAATTTTATCTGGTCAGTTTTATGGTAGAGTGAAGGCTATGTTCAACGAGCGTAACCAACGTATCGAAGTGGCACCTCCTTCTACACCAGTAGTTATCTTAGGTTTAAATGGTGCACCACAAGCGGGTGAGAAATTTAAAGTCTACAATGATGAAGCAGAAGCAAAAGAATTAGCGACTAAGCGTGCTCAATTATTAAGAGAGCAAGGTTTAAGAACTAGAAAACATATTACACTAGATGAAATCGGTCGTCGTTTAGCCCTAGGTAATTTTAAAGAATTAAATATTATCATTAAAGGTGACGTGGATGGTTCTGTGGAAGCCTTAAGCGATTCATTACAAAAATTATCTACTGAAGAAATTGCGATTAGAGTTATTTTAAAAGGAGTAGGTCAAATTTCTGAATCGGACGTACTACTTTCTGCTGCCTCTGATGCCATTATCATTGGATTTAACGTAAGACCTTCAATGCAAGCTAATAAATTAGCCGAAACAGAAGGTGTAGAAATTAAATTATACTCTATTATCTACAACGCTATTGATGAAATCAAGTCTGCGATGGAAGGTATGTTGGAACCAAAAATTCAAGAAAAAATTGTGGCCAACGTAGAAGTAAGAGAAGTGTACAAATTTGATAAAGCTACCGTTGCTGGATGTTTCGTATTAGACGGCAAGTTGAGTAGAAATAGCAAGATTAGAATTATACGTGATGGTATTGTTGAATATCCTAAAGGAGAAGGTCAAAGTGCTGAGTTAGGAAGTTTAAAGCGTTTCAAAGACGACGTGAAAGATGTCGTATCGAATATGGAATGTGGTTTAACGATTAAAAACTTTATCGACCTTAAAGTAGGGGATATTGTAGAGGCCTTTGAAGAAGAGGAAGTAAAACGTACTTTATAATAAAATTAAGATTTGCTATTTGGGTAAATGACCCAAGCGGCAGAACTTTACCAAATAATAAATAATCGATGAAATTAATTAGCATTGCATTTTCTTTATTTTGCTTGACCATTTCTTTTTCAGCAAAGGCGCAAGTAAAAAAAGTATTAGCAGATAAAATTATTGCCACCGTGGGTGATAAATTTATTTTAAAATCAGATGTTGAAAATGCCATTGGCGATTATAAGCGACAATCGCAAGGACAAGAAAATATAGAGTTACCTTCCGAGTGTCAAGTAGTGGAAGGTCAATTAATTCGTAAGGCCTTAGTATTACAAGCACTCATCGATTCTATAATAGTTACAGAAGAAGATGTAGAAGTAGCGATGGAAGGTCGTATTCGTGGTTTCATTCAACAATTTGGCTCTAAAGAAGTCTTAGAAGAAGTAGCAGGTCGTACTGTCTTCCAATTGAAAGAAGATTTTCGTATTTTAATTAAGGAGCAAAAATTAGCTGACGAAATGCAGGCTAAAATTGTAGAAAAAGTTAAGATCACTCCTACCGAAGTTAAAAATTACTATGATAAAATACCTGTAGACAGCCTGCCATTATATGAAAGTGAAGTGCAAGTAACAGAATTAGTAATGCATCCAAAAGCCAATAGAGATATAGAAGAATATGTGATTCAGCAAATGTTAGAGTATAGAAAACAAATTGAGTCAGGCGCTAATAAATTTGATCAATTAGTTAAATTATATTCTGAAGACCCTAGTTCAAAAGAAAACCTAGGTATGTTTAATTTAAACCGTAACGAGAAAAATTTTGATCCTGCCTTTATGTCGGGTTCTTTTCGTTTAAAAGAAGGTCAGATTTCTGCACCCATTAAATCGAAATTTGGTTACCATATTATTCAGCTAGTGTCAAGGTCAGGTGATGAAGCGGTGGTAAAACATATTTTACGTATTCCTCCAATTACCA
>JBEIIN010000176.1:0-3289 GCA_040380795.1 Sediminibacterium sp.
AGAAAAATTTTATAAAAATGTGAAAATGTTTAAAAAACTATTTAAATAGATGATTATCAATAAAATAGATAATTAATAATCATATTTTAAAAAAATTTATAGAATAACCTAACTAATTGATTATCTGTATTTTTTTAAATGATCAATGATGCAACATTGATAAATAAAACCTGATTTTGTTTAAATTTTTTTTTTAAACTTTCAAACAATTTAATTAAATTCATGTTCTAACTAACGACAGTTACAACCACGTTCACCAAATCTCCACAATATGGATTCTTTATTTTTATTAGATGCAACTACAGCGATCGCTAAGACGGACTACGTTTCGTTTACTTTCTTTGTAGGCACAATGGCTATGATGGCCGCTTCGGTTTTTTTCTTTTTTGAGTTGAACAACACAAGTCAAGAGTGGCGCACTTCGGTATTAGTATCGGGTTTGATCACTTTTATTGCTGCAGTTCACTACTACTACATGCGTAGCTATTATGCTGAAACGCATGATTCTCCAACCTTCTTCCGTTACGTAGACTGGTTGTTAACTGTGCCTTTGATGTGCGTTGAGTTCTACTTGATCACAAAAAAAGCAGGTGGTACAACAAGTTTATTATGGAAAATGATCTTAGCTTCTGTTGTAATGTTGGTAACAGGTTACATGGGTGAAGCTGGATTAGGTAATGCTACAGTTTGGGGTACAGTGAGTGCGCTTGCTTACTTCTACATCGTGTATGAAGTATGGTTAGGCGATGTTAAGAAATTAGCTACAAGTGCTGGTTCAGCTGTTGCTTCTGCAAACAAAGCATTAGGTTGGTTCATTTTAGTTGGTTGGGCTATCTATCCTCTAGGATATTTAATCGGAACAGCTGAAGGACAATGGTATGCAGGATTTGCAAATATCGGCTTGGATATGAATATTATTTACAACATCGGTGATGCTGTAAATAAAATCGGATTCGGTCTTGTTATATATGCATTGAGCAGAAAAGCTGCTTAATTCATCCTATCTTTAAGGGGCGAGTGCAAACTCGCCCCTTTTTTTATGCCAACTATATGCAAATAAAGCTCAGACAACTACTTTTAGTCATCGGATTCGGTTTAGCCTTATTACATGCTTATTTTCCATTATCAACGAATCAGCAATTAGTGGTTTTATTTGTTACCTTATTTACATTGGGCATCCCCCATGGGGCATTAGATTTTTATATAGATCAAAGAATTAATACTGGAGCCGATAAAAAACACGGCTATCTCTTTTTATTCAAATACCTTATGAATATGTTGGTATATGGTTTGGTTTGGTATTTTTTGCCAACAATAGCCATCCTCATATTCATTGGATTAACCGCATTCCATTTTGGAGAAATAGACTGGTTGGGGAAGAGCTATAACGGGATTCATAAATTATGTTATAGTATTCTAGGACTTAGTTGGATCTTGTTTCTACTTAGTAAAAATATCCATACAGCAATTGATGTATTTGTATTACTTGGGCAATCCAAAATGGAGGCCAACGAGTATATCCATTATGCAAATATCGTATTGCCCATTTCTCAGGCTACGCTTGTAGGGATTCACATCATTTTATTCTTTGCCCACAAATATTTTTTTTCAGACACCAGGCAATTGTTTTTTGCAGTCATGCAAATTGGCTGCTTAACTATTTTAAACATGCTTTTGCCACTATGGCTATGTTTCAGTTTTTATTTTGGACTATGGCATTCTATTTTGTCTTTTGATAAAATAAGACAAGAATTTGAAATGGAAAACAGCTTCCTTGGATGGAAAAAATTACTCACGAAAGCCATACCCTATGCAGTTGTAGCATGGACCGGCATTATTGTATTTATTTATTTTTCTTTGGAGGCCTGGAGTATCAAAGAAGTCATGCCGCTTTTATTCATTGGCATCGCAGTACTTGCCCTACCTCACTTACAGGTGTTTACAAAAATTAAATTAGATAAGTCTAAATAGTTGGCCCTAAAGTTGGATTCAACTATTTTGGTATAGTCAAATATGGGATAAATTGCTTTTGCCATATCAAATAGCCTTTGGGATTCATGTGTAGTTTGTCCGAAATAAAAATATCTTTAAACACTTCTTTATTTTCATCAAGCATTGCAGTATGCACATCCAAATATTGAATATTTTTTTGTGTAGCAATATAACTTTCAATTAATTTATTTGCTTCTATAAATTTTGATTCCAAATGCCATCTAGCAACACTTGGTTTTAAGGAAACAAAAATTATCTTAGTTGACCTTGGTAATTTTTTTATTAAAATACGATGTAAGGTTTTAAATCTTTGTAATACAGTTACAGGGCTTACTGTATCCACATCTGCCATATCATTTTCACCGCAATAGATAAAAACCTGACTAGGCTGGTATTTTATGATAGCCTCGTCTACATAATAAATTAAATCTACTAATGAAGCGCCTCCAAATCCTCTATTGATAATTGGATATCCCGGAAAATACATTGCCACATCTTTCCACCTTGTAAAGGAGGAGCTTCCAGCAAATACAATTTGCCCCTTGGGTGGCATGACAATACTATCTGACTTTTGAAATTGTACAATTTCTTGCTTAAAGGGTTGTGCATGAAGCCCTGAATTAGAAGGACCTATGACAAAGGCGATGCATAAAATACATGCAACTTTAAAAAAGGCTTTATGTAGATAATTCATAGCCTTTGTTTATTGGTAATCCGATTCATTATAATCTTCCTCACCAAAACTGTCCAGATTCATCATACTGCTCATTAAATCATTGAATTCAATTTTTCCATCAATCATTTTTTTATTGATTAAAGAAAAAGCGGCTAAGCCGTGCAATACAAATTCCATCAATAAAGCGCTTTCTTTTTCATTGGCTTGAGGATAGTATTTTTTTACCAAACCAAATAAGCCATCCACCTTATACAAAGCAATAACCTTATCTGCGTCTTTCATGTCCAACAAAAGGTTCAAATGATTGCCTCCATCAAACCAGCTAGTAATGGCCTTATACGGATTGTCAAGGGCTTTTTCTTCTCCCTTTTTATTGACCATTTTCTTTTTCTTCAACAATTCAGGGTTAGGGAAGTATTCGATAAACTGTGTACGAATAGACTTATTCAATAAATTCAAAGCAACTTCATAAGGACCTTCTTGTTCGCCCTCATAAACCAATTCAATCTTACCAGTAATAGAAGGGATGATGCCCATTAAATCACTGATCCAAACATAAGTATGTTTTTCATTGTGGATAATCGCACGGCGCTCTGCTGAGCTAATGGCATTTTCAAATGC
>JBEIIN010000177.1:0-3221 GCA_040380795.1 Sediminibacterium sp.
ATTTGCCCAGTGGCCACCAGCTTAGATATTATTGGCGATAAGTGGACTTTGTTAATTTTAAGAGACATGATCTGGGGTCATAAATCTTTGTTTAATGAGTTTCAACAATCACCAGAAAACATGCCAAGTAAAATGCTAGCCAATAGATTAAAAAAATTGGAAGAGCTTGGATTTGTGAGTAAGACAAAGGGCAACCTTAATAAAAAAAGCGTTTATTATTTATTAGAAAAAAGAGGTTTAGATACATTTCCAATTATGGTTGAAATGGCCATTTTTTCTACTAAACATTTCTTTGATCATTTAGGTACTACTTATACCAAAGAAGCCAGAACGACAATGAAAACAGATAGACAAGGCTATATCTCAGAATTGGTTACTAACTACAAGAAATTTAAAAGGAGTTTGGTTATTTAATTCTTTTTTGATCTCTCTCTATTAATTTACTAAGACCCCTAATAAGCCTTATTAAATATTTATCCCCCTTCTTTTAATTTATCTTTATAAGAATAAAAAAAGCCCCTCGAATTATCGGGGGGCTTTTTAATGCAATGTTTTCTCTAAGAAATTTTTAACAATTCCTACCTAATTTTTTTATTTATCATTTCTTCTTCTTGCCTCTTCAGCCTCTTTGTAAATATTAATCCAAGTTAAGGAAATATCAATCACCGCTAATAAAGGCCCTAGGGCCAAGACCATGATTACTTCTAAACCTGGTGAATACCCAATAACCCCGTCCAATGAGGTAAGTTTTGATCTTTTAAATAATTTATACAAGCAGTAGATAGAGGAAAGTATCCAAAAGAAAATGACAATATTTGTTAACATATAATCTTGTTTTATTCATTGCAAAGATAAGACATTAAATCTTTCTTAGCGCGTCAATAATTTTTATTCAAAAATAATCGTTCCAAATTTTTTGTATTCGTGAAAACTAACTACGGTAGGCTTCCAGGTCCAATAGTTGACTCCTTTATCATAGTCAATTCTGTAAAAATTAGCACGCCATTTTGTTCCAGATTTGGGCGGTACATTTTCTAATGGGCTTAATAATACATAGGGTATAAAAAATTCGGCAGTCCATCCAATTACTTTATCTCCCTGTTTATGGATAGTAGCCGCATGTCTTGTTCTTCTCTCTTTTTCATAATGCCAAGGCCTCCAGCCCATTATTTTCCCGTTGTAATTAGGTATCAAAATGGGTAATTCATAATTCCAAGGAGATAGCTCATATTCAAAATACATCACCGTTTTTTCATCAGGCCAAAAAAATGCTTCTACTACATCTTCATTATATAAATCAGCAAAATCTTCTCTTAGGGTGGATGTAATGATAGAATCCTCGCACACATACAAACAATAAATTCCAATATCGGAATATAAAATTTTAAAGTTGGTAGCATAATTTACCCCCGTCTTTAATTTCCTATTCAATTTTGTAAAGGAGGTATTGTTCCAAGCAGCAGCATCTCCTAATCCATTTACAGAAAAATCTTTTGTTTTTTTTACAGCAATAGTGGAACTGTCATCAGCTTGCGCTTTAACATGCACCACCAAGACCATAGAAAGAACAAAAAATACCAATATAATTTTTATCTTTTTCAAATAATATGTTTTGGTAAAAATTTAGCTACTTCAATTTAACTCATTTTCTTGGTTTATAGCTGCAGAAAGCTGCTATGATTTTTGTAACTTTATTTTCAAACTTTTAAGTGCTATTTATGAATGTTTATCAGAAAACCCTGGTTTTACTTCTTTGCCCCTTTGTATTATTTGCACAAAAAAAGGCAGTTAAAAAAAAGAAGCCTGCTGCTGCGGCTATATCCACTGTGGCTGCTGCTTCTATTCAACAGCCCCTAAAGCTTTGGTATTCGAATCCGGCTCAATATTTTGAAGAAGCCTTGGTATTAGGCAATGGGCTTCAGGGGGCTTCGGTTTTTGGCGGTATTTCTACAGATAAAATTTATTTAAATGACTTGAGTTTATGGTCGGGGGGACCAGTGAATGCAAATATGAATCCGCAAGCCTATAAAAATTTACCTGCGGTACGCAAGGCCCTGCAAGATAATAATTATAAAAAAGCAGCAGAGCTTCTTAAAAAATTACAAGGAAAATATTCTGAATCTTATGCGCCACTAGGCACCTTACTGATGGATATTAATGATGACCCCTATATCACCGATTATTATAGAGAGCTAGATATTGATAAGGCTATTGCAAAAGTGCAAACCTTTTCTAATAGCAATACTATTGAAAGAGAATATTTAGTGTCTAATCCCGATAAAATTTTTACCATTCACCTTACTAGTAAAAAGGCAGGGGCACTTGGTTTTACCATTCGTTTTGAATCTTTATTAAAACATACCACCACCACTAATTATAATAGTATACAAGTAAATGGAGTAGCACCTGTAAAGGCCGATCCGAATTATGTTCAAAAATCGCGTAACGCTATACTATATGATCCTAAAAGAGGTACGCGTTTTTCTGCCAACATTGAAATACAATCGAGTACAGGAAAAATTACTAAAACAGATTCTACTATAACATTATCTGATGCTACAGAAGCAACAGTGTATGTTTCCATGGCGACTAGTTTTAATGGTTTTGATAAAGACCCTGCTACTAAAGGATTGAATAATGTAGCGAACGCTGCTACTCAATTAACCAGTGCTAAACAAATGGGCTATGCAGAAATAAAAAAAAGACACGTAAAAGATTATCAATCTTTTTTTAATCGTGTTGAATTAAAATTAGGCGGCAAAGATTTTGTGAATTTGCCCACCGATGATCGTTTAAAAAGATATGCCAAAGGAGAAGCCGACCCTTATTTAGAAACTTTATACTTTCAATACGGGCGCTATTTATTAATAGCAAGCTCTCGTACAACAGGCGTCCCTGCTAACTTACAGGGCTTGTGGAACCCCTATATACAACCTCCTTGGTCAAGTAATTATACTATTAATATTAATGCAGAAGAAAATTATTGGTTAGCAGAGAATACCAATTTAGCTGAAATGCATTTACCTTTTTTACAATTTATAGGTAACCTAGCGACTACTGGAAAAACGACGGCGAAAACATTTTACAATATGCCAGGTTGGGTAGCACATCATAATTCAGATATATGGGCTATGTCAAATCCTGTGGGTAATTTTGGAACTGGAGATCCTGTTTGGGCAAATTGGACCATGGGTGGCACTTGGGCCTCTACACATTTATGG
>JBEIIN010000178.1:0-3186 GCA_040380795.1 Sediminibacterium sp.
CATGGAGCTATAGAAATTTTTTAATTATGTCTACCTGTCTAATGGGAGAGTGTCCGCAAAAGCAGTGGGCCTTATATGCTTGCATACTAATTTCTGCAGGCATATTAATTATGACTTTTTTACCTAAGATAAAAGTTTCAAACCAGCCCCAATAATTGCAACGGCTTCATCAATTTGCTTTTCAGTTATAATTAATGGTGGCGCAAATCTTATTTTATCTCCATGGGTAGGTTTAGCGAGTAAGCCTAAATCTTTTAAGTGTAAACATAAATCCCAACTTGCATCAGGGTTCTCATGTTTAATTACAATGGCGTTTAATAAACCTTTACCACGAATGGTGGTAATAAATGGAGAATGTAAATTCGCCAATCCTGCTCTTAATCTTTCTCCCATTTTTTCTGCATTCTCTGCCATCTTCTCTGACTTCAATACTTCTAAAGATTTTATGGCCACCGCACATGCCAATGGATTTCCACCGTAGGTAGAACCATGTTCGCCTGGTTTAATTTGCATCATTATATTATCGTTGGCAAGTACTGCTGAAATAGGAAGCGTTCCACCACTTAATGCTTTACCTAATATTAAAATATCAGGTTTTACATTTTCATGATCGCAGGCTAACATTTTTCCAGTTCTTGCTAAACCCGTTTGAATTTCATCTGCAATAAATAAAACATTGTACTTATTACATAAATCACGCACTGCTTTTAAATAACCATCATCAGGAATGACAACACCGGCTTCGCCTTGAATAGGCTCTACCATAAATGCAGCCACTTCTTTATCTTTTAATGCTTCTTCTAAAGCTACTAAATCGTTATAGGGTACTATACCAAAGCCTGGCATATAAGGGCCAAAACCTTTAAAGCTGCTAGGGTCGGTGGAAGATGAAATGGCGGCTAATGTGCGTCCCCAAAAATTACCTTCAGCAAAAATTATTTTTGCTTTATTTTCTGCAATGCCTTTTACATTGTATCCCCAACGACGCGCTAATTTTATAGCCGTCTCTCCGCCTTCCACACCTGTATTCATGGGAAGTACTTTATCGTATCCAAAATACTCGGTGATGTACTTTTCATACTCGCCCAATAAATTATTATGAAAAGCACGAGAAGTTAATGTGAGTTTACTGGCTTGTTTTTGTAAAGCTTCGATAATGGCGGGATGGCAATGGCCTTGGTTCACTGCAGAATAACCACTTAGAAAATCGAAGTATTTTTTACCATCTACATCGTATAAATAAACACCTTCCCCTTTTTCGAGTACTACTGGAAGTGGATGGTAATTATGAGCGCCATATTGTTCTTCTAGTGCTAAATATTTAGCAGCATTAGAACTCACTGTTGAATGAGTCATTTCTTTAAAATTAAATGAATGGAAATTATATTGTTGAGAAAACTGTACACAAATGCGAAAAACGAATTTCGCTTGCATACAAAAAATAGGAGATGGTTAAACTACCCCAAGGGATGATTGAGTAAATCTAGGTTTCTATGTAAAAAACTTCCAGTGTTCATAGAGCTAAGTTAGTTTTTTTACTTCAAATTCCCGTATTTTGGGCTTACATTCGCAAAAACAATTACATTGAAACCGCTAGTCTCCATAGTCATACTAAATTATAATGGGGCCGGGTATTTAGCAAAATTCTTGCCATCTGTTTTATCCACTCAGTATGAAAATTTTGAAGTGGTGGTGGCCGATAATGGTTCTTCCGATAACTCCATTTCTTTAGTAAAAGAAAAATTCCCTTTCGTAAAAATAATTACGAATAATACGAATGAAGGTTTTGCAGGTGGCTATAATTGGGCCTTACAAAAAGTAAAGGCCGATTATTATGTTTTACTAAATTCAGATGTGGCAGTTGATCCACATTGGATACAGCCCATGGTAAATTTATTGGAGTCCAATAAAACTATTGCAGCTTGTCAACCTAAAATTTTATCTTTTAATAATAAGGATATATTTGAATATGCAGGGGCTGCAGGAGGTTGGATAGATGCATTGGGTTATCCTTTTTCAAGAGGACGCGTATTTGATGTTTGTGAGAAAGATGATGAGCAGTACGATACTGAAGCGCCTATATTTTGGGCAACAGGTGCTTGTATGATGATTCGCTCTGAATTATTTCATGCGATGAATGGTTTTGATGCAAGCTTCTTTGCACATCAAGAAGAAATAGATTTATGCTGGAGATTACAATTAGCAGGGTATAAAATTTATGCTTGCCCGCAATCGGCAGTTTATCATGTGGGTGCAGGTACCTTACCAAGAGGAGGTCGTAAAGTGTTTCTGAACTTTAGAAACAACTTAATCATGCTTACTAAGAATTTGCCTTTGTCATCGCTAATTTGGAAATTGCCTGCTAGGTTTAGTTTAGATGCTATTTCAGCCTATAAGGGCTTGCTAAGTGGTGATACGAGCTTCTTTTTTGCTATTGCCAAAGCGCATTTTGCTTATATGGGCTATGTTTTATCGGGTAAATTGAAAAGAAGTCCATCTCCAAAAGCCTTAGAAACACTAGAGGGTGTTTATCCGGGATCAGTGGTTTATCAATACTTTATTAAAAACAAGCAATATTTTAGTAAAATAGTGGCCAAACTAGCTCATTATTAAGAACTTGTTGCTATTTTTGCATCCGTAAATAAACAATATGTCCCACGATTTACAAGATAATACAGCAGAAAAAGATATCGCCACTAATTGGGTAAGTTCTTCTCGATTCTTTTTCTATGTGTCTATTTTTGCTATACTAGCATTGGTTTTAGGTAATTGTAGTCAACTTTACAATAGCCGTTTCGTTAAACCCAATCCAGAAGTACAAACTAGCTCACAGTATAAGCCTGAGTATAAGTAAGAAAAAAAATTTGTTTAAGAGCGCTGTTTCGTTATTTTTGCAGTCCTAAAAATAGTTCTTACACAAGCGAAAGTAGCTCATTTGGTAGAGCACGACCTTGCCAAGGTCGGGGTGGCCGGTTCGAGCCCGGTCTTTCGCTCCAAAAATCCCGTTCTTCGGACTGGGATTTTTTTTAAGTCTGATGAAGACGCCTTGGTGGTGGAACTGGTAGACACGCAGGACTTAGACATTGTTCTTTGGTTGAACAAAATTTGAGTGAGATTCGAGAAATTGAAGATTTAGAACTCCGTAAATTCGGCGAACCCTTTAAAATGGGAATACCGAGCGAAGCC
>JBEIIN010000179.1:0-3175 GCA_040380795.1 Sediminibacterium sp.
CTGGTTAATTTAGGAAGAGATTTTATTTCAATTCTCCATCCTTGGTCGTCCGTTAAGTGCAAATGAAAGCGGTTGTATTTATAGCGCGCCATGTCGTCAATAAATGTTAACACATCTGCCTTACTGAAAAAATGTCTACTTACATCTAGCATCATACCTCTCCAACCAAAACGTGGCTTGTCAATAATAGATACATAAGGCAAAGTCCAATTGGTATTTGCTTGTAAACTATTTGCATAAACTGCTGCAGGTAATAATTGCATGACTGTTTGCCAGCCAAAAAATAAACCTGCATTCGCATTGGCTTTTAATTGAATTCCTTTTTCATTAATATCCAAGGTATAACCCTCTGTACCTAAATTAGCATCATTGATAATTTGTAAATCAATGCTGGGTTTGTTTTTGGTGAAATACACTACACGTCCTGTCGTGGTTCTTAATTTAGCCGCCATTGCATCTGTAACAACATTTGCTGAACTTGGTGCATGAATAGCGATGCTTTTAGGCAAAGTATAATTACCTGGCTTTGTAGTCATTTGGTAAGGCTCAGGAATAATACTTATGTTCTGCGCATTTGTAGTCGAAAGTGCGCCTATGATTAGTGTAAAAACAAGGGCAATGGATAAAATTTTGTTCAGTTTCATACAAAATTGTTTTATGGTAATTTAAATTAAATTCATGATAAGTGAAATAGGGTGCTTTATATAGGGGGAATAAAACAATGACTTTAAAGATACATAAAATTACATAAAAAAGCCGCTCCTGATTACTCGGGAACGGCTAGGGGCATTTTGGAAATATTGTAGAAACTAGATTGAACTAGTTGCTAAATTTACTTTCAATTATAGATTAGTATCTATAAGCATCAGCCTTAAATGGACCTGCTACAGGTATACCTAAATAAGCTGCTTGCTCAGTAGTTAATTCATCTAATTCAGCACCTACTTTTGCTAAATGTAAACGCGCTACTTTCTCATCTAAATGCTTAGGTAACACATACACTTTGTTCTCGTAGTTCTTATGGTTAGTCCATAATTCTATTTGAGCTAATGTTTGGTTAGAGAAAGAGTTACTCATTACAAAAGATGGGTGACCAGTAGCACAACCTAAGTTTACTAAACGGCCTTCTGCTAAAACGATAACATCTTTACCATCGATATTGTATAAATCAACCTGTGGTTTAATAGTATCTTTTGTATGACCATAGTTTTTATTTAACCAAGCCATATCAATTTCAATATCAAAGTGACCAATATTACAAACAATCGCTTTATCCTTCATCGCTCTGAAATGTTTTTCGTTGATCAAATCACGACAACCAGAGGCAGTAACAATAATGTCTGCTTCTTTTACTGCGTCGATCATTTTTCTAACTTCAAAACCATCCATCGCAGCTTGTAAAGCACAGATAGGATCAATCTCAGTCACCATTACACGGCAACCTGCACCACGTAAAGAAGCGGCAGAACCTTTTCCTACGTCACCGTAAGAACCCACTACTGCAACCTTTCCAGCCATCATCACATCAGTTGCACGACGAATCGCATCTACTAATGATTCTTGACAACCATATTTATTATCGAATTTAGATTTCGTAACAGAATCGTTTACGTTAATCGCTGGCATTGGTAAAGTACCTTTAGCCATACGCTCATATAAACGGTGCACACCTGTAGTGGTTTCTTCACTCAAACCTTTAATACCTGAAACGAATTGAGGATATTTATCTAATACCATGTTTGTTAAATCGCCACCATCATCTAAGATCATATTCAAAGGACGGTCTGCACCACCAAAGAATAAAGTTTGCTCAATACACCAGTCACCTTCTTCAATAGATTGACCTTTCCAAGCAAATACACCCACACCTGTTGCAGCAATCGCAGCAGCGGCTTGGTCTTGTGTAGAGAAGATATTACAAGAGCTCCATTTTACTTCAGCGCCTAAGGCAGTTAAAGTTTCAATTAATACAGCTGTTTGAATAGTCATGTGTAAGCAACCCGCAATACGAGCACCTTTTAAGGGTTGACTTGGTCCGTATTCAGCACGAATACTCATTAAACCTGGCATTTCTGCTTCAGCTAAACGAATCTCTTTACGACCCCAATCTGCTAATGTGATATCGGCTACTTTATAAGGTAGGCTAAAATCGATGTTTTCTAGGTTAGACATATATTTTTTGTTTAGAGGGCAAAGGTATGAAATAGGATAAAATAACAAAATATTTGATATTTTTAGGATATTCAGCTATTATATTATATTTTTGTAATGATTTATGCTAAAATAACATGAAAAACAGTACTCCATCAGTAGATTCGGCTAGTCTTCAACAATCTATCTCATTAGACGAGAAGGATTTAGCCATTTTACGCCTCTTGCAGGAGAATGCTAGGGTCACTGTAAAAGAAATTGCCGATCAAATTCATTTGAGCACCACGCCAGTGCATGAGCGTATTAAAAGGCTAGAAGCCGGTGGGGTGATTAAGCAGTATGCCACTTTAATTGATGGGACTAAAGTGAAAAAGGGGCTGATGGTCATTTGCTATGTGTCTCTAAATCAGCATAGTAAGCAGTCTGGAGGGCAGTTTATTAAGCTTATTAATGAGCTACCTGATGTGGTGGAATGCTATAGTATTTCGGGTGAATTTGACTTTATGCTGAAGATTGTGACCGAGGATATGAACAGTTATTACAATTTCCACGTCAACAAATTAAGTCAGGCCGACAATATAAGTCAGGTACAAAGCGTTTTTATAATGGGTATCGTTAAACAAACCCATTTAATAGTATAATCAGCACACTCATGAAACACTTCATTATGAAATATAATAAGTATCTAGGTATGGGGGTTTTCCTATTCATGCTATTGGGTGGTTTTTATTTATTAAGACCAGGTCATGAATCAAAGGCCATTGCCTTGCAATATCCTTTTGTTTTAAAGTCAATGAATTTAGTTTCATTAAGTACTTATAATGCAGATACAGCTCAAACCGATAGTACGCCTTTAATAACAGCTAGTGGTTTTAAACTAGATAGTGCTAATCCTAAAAAACATAGAGTGATTGCCATTAGCCGTGATTTAAAAGAATTATTTTCTTTCGGAGATAAGGTAGAATTGACCAATGCAGGAAAATTTAATGGTATTTGGTTTATTCATGATTTAATGAATAAAAAA